>JBFIHN010000188.1:0-6913 GCA_041601775.1 Acidimicrobiales bacterium | reverse complement strand
TCCCATCGTTCGACCCCCACTCCCGCCAACCGTCGTACAAACACGGCGCGGTCCGACTCCGCCGGCCGGAGTCCTGGGAGCGCTGACGATCCCGTCCGCCATGGCGGACGACCGGTCGCGGTCGCGTAGCCTCGCTGGCTCCATGGAACGCTTCGGATTCGTCGGACTGCCCAACGCGGGCAAGTCCTCGCTCTACAACTCCCTCGCCGGTGGCGGCGCGCTCGCTGCGCCGTATGCCTTCGCGACCACGGACCCCAACGTCGGGGTCGCCAAGGTCCCGGATCCTCGCCTCGGCCAGCTCGCCGAGATGAGCAAGACCCGGACGATCATCCCGGCATCGGTGCAGTTCGTCGACATCGGCGGCCTGGTCGAGGGGGCGTCGCAGGGTGAGGGTCTGGGCAACAAGTTCCTCAGCCACATCCGGGAGGTCGACGCCGTCGTCTTCGTCCTCCGTGCCTTCGAGGACGGTGACGTCCCGGGTCCATCCGATCCGCTCGAGCACCTCCGCATCGTCGAGATCGAGCTCACCCTGGCCGACCTCGACACGGTCGAACGCCAACTCGACAAGAAGAAGCGGGCTTCGAAGGGCGACAAGTCGTTGCTGCCGGAGATCGATTCGCTCCAGCGTGCCGTCGACATCCTGGGGGAGGGGACGCCGATCTACCGCTCCGACCTGAAGGCCGACGATCGTGCGCTCCTGCGCGAACACTTCCTGCTCACCAACCGTCCGGTCATCGCGATCGTCAACGTCGGCGAGGACGACATCGAGGACATCGCCGCCATCACGGCACCGGTCGAGGCGGAGATGTCGGGCTTCGCCGAAGTCGTGGGCATGTGCGTCCAGCTCGAGGCCGAAGCCGCCTCGCTCGACACCGAGGAAGAACGCCTCGAGATGCTCGAGGGGCTCGGACTGGGCGAGGGCGCGCTGCCCCGCTTCCTGAAGGCCGCCTACGAGCTGATGGGGTTGCGGACCTACTTCACCACCGGGGAGAAGGAGACGCGTGCCTGGACGTTCCGGGCCGGGGCGAAGGCGCCCGAGGCCGCCGGGGTGATCCACACCGACTTCGAACGGGGATTCATCCGGGCCGAGTGCATCCAGTGGGACGAGCTCCTCGAGTGCGGCTCGTGGAGTGCCGCACGCGACGTCGGCAAGCTCCGTGTCGAGGGCAAGGACTATGTCGTGGCCGACGGCGACGTGCTCGACTTCCGTTTCAATGTTTGACTCACGTCGTGCCGTGGTTGCTGCGTGAGGGGACCGTGCTGGCGAGCCTCGAGGTCGCGACGACGCGCGAGCAACGTCGTCGGGGCCTCCTCGGTCGCGACGGCATCGAGGGTGCTCTCCTGATCGACCCCGCCCGGTCGGTGCACACCATCGGCATGCGCTTCGCGATCGACGTCGCCCACCTGGCGGCGGACGGCACCGTGCTCCGGACCACGACGATGGCGCGTAACCGGCTGGGGATGCCCGTTCCCCGGGCCGCGAAGGTCCTGGAGGCCGAGATGGGTGCCTTCCGGCACTGGGAGTTGCTGGCCGGCCAGGTGCTCGAGGTGCGCGAGTGACCGGCCGCCTCGTCGTGGTCGGGACCCCCATCGGCAACCTCGGCGACCTCTCCCCTCGGGCGGTCGAGGTGCTCACGAGCGCCGACGTCCTCGCATGCGAGGACACCCGGCGCACCGGTCGACTGTTGTCCGCGGCCGGCATCGACGCCCCCAAGCTCGTCGTCGTCAACGAGCACACCGAGGCGCAGGCGGCGGCTCGCCTGGTCGACCGGGCGCAGAGCGGGGCTGTCGTGGCCCTGGTCACCGATGCGGGCATGCCGTCGGTCTCGGATCCCGGTGCCGTGGTGGTCGAGGCGATGATCGCCGCTGGTGTCGACGTCTCGGTCGTGCCCGGCCCGACTGCGGCCTCGGCGGCGCTGGCCGCCAGCGGGCTGCCGTCGAGTCGCTGGGTGTTCGAGGGCTTCCTCCCCCGCAAGGGGTCCGGGCGGTCCGCTCGGCTCGCGGCCGTGGCCGCCGAGGAGCGCACGGCGATCCTGTACGAGGCCCCGCACCGGATGGTCCGGACCGTCGACGACCTGTGTTCCCGGTGCGATTCGGCGCGGCGGGTCGTGTTCGGTCGCGAGATCACCAAGCTGCACGAGGAGTGGTTCCGCGGCACCCTCGCCGACGCGAAACGATGGCTGGCCGACCACGAGCCTCGAGGCGAGTTCGTCATCGTCCTCGAGGGTGCGCAGCCGGCACCGGAGGCCACCGACGACGACCTCCGGGTCGCGCTCGCGGCCGCTCGTGAGGGTGGTGCGTCGACACGTGACGCCGTCGCTGCCGTGACCGAGCGCTACGGCGTCTCCAAACGCCGGGTCTACGCCCTCGCCACCGGCGACGAGCGCTGACCGACCTCAGACCGCGGTCGCGTCGAGCACCTCGGCGAGGGTCGGTACCGATCCGTGGCCGGCCAGAGCACGACGGATCCCGCGTACGGCGGCCGGCGAGAGCTCCCACATGCCGTCGTCCTCCTCGGTGATGACGACGACGAGCGCGTGATCGCCGACCCCGCGGACGTGCACGTCGCCGATGACCACGGTGCCGGCGTCGAGTGGCTCCCACCGCAGGTCGACCGCGAGGTGCGCCGGTCGGTCCAGGTGGTCGGCGCCGCCGAGGACGGTGGCGATGCCGTCGAAGTCGTCGGACAGGCGTACGTCGCACGGACCGCCCGGGTGCACCAGGTCGAGGCACGACAGCGACTGGCAGTCCGGGTCGGTCGCGACGAGCGTCCCCGCAGTCGGCCAGCCTGCGTCGGGTACCGGCCGCCGCCGGCCTGGCATGCGATACAGACGTGCGGGGTCGCCGCGACGGGTGGGGGTGAGGGCCGGGACGTCGAAGTCGACGGTGACGAGCGCGGCGCCGCGATGGTGTTGGAGGGTGGGGAGCAGACGCTGCAGCGTCGCCGGCGCGAGGTAGGCGAAGAACACGTCGGCATCGAGGACCAGCTCGGGGTCGAAGAGGTCGCCCTGACGGATGTCGGCGTCGATGCCGGCGTCGTCGAGGTGGCCGCGCGCCTCGTCGACCAGGTCGGGGTCGGCTTCGATCCCCGACACGATCGCCCCGCGTCGAGCCGCCGCGAGCAGCACCTGTCCGTCACCGCAGCCGAGATCGCAGACGCGGGTGCCCTCGCCGATGCCCGCGAGGTCGAGTGCGGCTTCGACGGCGTCTTCGTGGCTCGGCGCCCAGAAGGGCCAGGTGTCGAGTGCGCTCACACGTCCACGGCGCGGAGCTCTTCGCTGGCGATCTCGGGCGCCACGATGTTGATCATCACGCCGGTGCCCTGCTCGAAGCCCGCGACCGAGGTCAGCCGCGGGGTCAGGTGCACATGCCAGTGGAACGCGCCCGGGTGGTTGTGCGGCGCAGTGTGGAACACGAGGTTGTAGGCCACGTCACCGACCACCGCACGCAGTCGGACGAGTGCATCGCGGATGGCCTTGCCCACCGCGACCAGTTCCTTGGGAGAGGCGGCCGTCAGATGCTCGTGATGACCCCGCGGGATGATGAGCATCTCGTACGGCGCGCCGCTCCAGTAGGGGCACACCACGACGACCCGATCGTCGGCGTGGACGATGCGGTGCCGCACGTCGATCTCGGCCTCGGCCACGGTGCACAGCAGGCACGAGCCGTCGAAGCGGTCGAATCCACGCTGCTCGTCCGCGATCTCGCCCGGCACGAAGGGGATGCCGAGCAGCTGTCCGTGCGGATGCTCGATCGACGCACCAGCTTCGCGACCGGCGTTGACGATCGCTTGGGTGTACCGGGTGCCCGACTGGCGGGCGTGATCTTCCATCCGGTCTCGGATGGCGGCCATGACGAGGCCGGTCTGCTTGTCGTCGAGGTCGCCCCACGACTGGTCGTGCTCGGGTGACAGCACCAGAACCTCGTGGATGCCGGATGCGTTGGCCTGGGTGAAGACCGGACCGAGGTTGGTGACCCGCATCGGTTCGCTGCCCGAGAACGCCGGGTACTTGTTGGGGACGACGCGGACGAGCCAGGAGCCCTCGGTGCTGTACTCCTCGAGCGAGGGCGGCGTCGCCTCCTCGTTGCCCGGGCAGAACGGACACGGACGGGCCGGATCGTCCTCGACCGGCAGCTGGCGCGACACGAAGTGGCCCGGGCGCTCGGCGCGGGCCGAGGAGATCGTCACCCATCGTCCCGTCAAGGGGTTCAAGCGCAGCTGGCTCACAGCAGCGGAGACTATCGGCGGGTCGACGCCGCGCTGAACACGCTGATGTGGGTTGAGCTCCCGTCGTCGAAGGGCTCGTCCCGCCAGCCGCCGTATCGACCCACGAGGGCCAACCCGGCCGTCTCTGCGAGCCGGTCGAGCCCTGCGGGGTCGGTGTAGTGGAGGTGCCAGGGTCGGAGACGCACGGGCTCGCCGTCGCGGAGTTCGACATGGTGCCCCGACACGGTGCGTGCCTCGGGGTCGGTCCGACTGACGCGGAGGACCACGGAGTCGGCGTCGAGGCGGACGACGTCGACGTGGTCGGCGCGTTCCTCGGCGCCGGCGCCGGGCACGAAGGCCTCGATGACGAGGATCCCGTCTGCTCGGAGCAGGCCGGCGGCGCGGCCGATGGCCATGCGTTGGAGGGCGCTGGTCGGCAGGTTGAACAGCGTGTTGAACGCGATCAGGACGGCGTCCGCACTCCCGGGGCGTATCGGCGGCTCGACCATGTCGGCGGCCACGACCGGGACGTCCGGCGCCTGGTCGAGCGACCGGCGCAGCATCGCCGTCGACGCGTCCAACCCGATCACGCGGAGCCCGGCAGCGCGGATCGGCTCGGCGAGGCGACCGGTGCCGCTGCCCAGTTCGACCACCAGCCCGTCGGCCCGCTTCCGGAGGAACGCTGCCGTGTCGGCCGGGGAGGTGATGTCGGCGTACCAGTGGTCGTAGACGTCGGCGAACGCCTCGCCGTAGGTCGTCGCTCGGTAGCCGTCCACGATGCCATGTTGGCCTGCGGACGTGCCGGTCGGGGGCCATGGGTAGCGTGGCGGCGGATGACCGAGGACCACCGGCGGCCCGCGCAGTACACGTCCGTGCGCGACGACCGTCTGCGTCGCTGGATGGGCACGACCGTCCGCTCGTACTCGCCGACGTTGAGCAGCGTGTTGGCCGACCACGGCGTCGACCGACCGCGACGGTCGACGCCCTCGGCGCTCCGTGCGTTGCCGCTGGTCACCCTCGACGAACTCGGCGACGGACGGCGTTCCGTGCTCGAACCGGGCGAGGACGGGTTCGGGCGGTCCGCCCCGCTCGTGGATCAGGTTCGATTCCTCGTCGCGGACGTCACCGGCCGACGTGACGACTTCGCCCGGCGCACCATCGACCCGACGTTCAAACCCGTCCTGTGGACGCGCGAGCCCACGGTGGACGGGCATCTCTTCGTCGCGAACACCGCCACCGACCTCGATCGTCTGGCGACGCTGGGTCGCCGGGGTTGGGCGACGTCGGGCGTTCGCTCCGACGATCGGGTCCTCCTCATCGGTGACGGTGACGGGTCGACGACCTTCTGGCAGATGGTGCTGGGTTGTCGCAACGCCGGGATCTCGTTCCTGACGTGTCGTCGCGCAGAGGCGATCGAGCTGCTCTCGAGTGCAGCGCCGACGATCGTCGCCGGGTCGGCCGCCGCTCTGGGGACGGTGGCCGGACGACTCCCGCCGTCGGTGCGGTCCGTGGCGGTCGACGCGGGCCACGACCCCGAGCCGCTGCCCGATCTCGACCTCCCGACCGCGCAGTGGTGGAAGGCGCCGGCCGCACGGGCGACCTGGGTCCGCTGCCCCGGTGGTGTCGGCTTCCACACCTGGCCCGAGGACGAACTGCTCGAGTTCGTCGATGGCGAGCTCGTGTGGTCGGCGGTGGGATGGCACGGCAGTGTGTGGCTCCGCGTCGGCACCGGCATCGCGGCGACGGTCGACGAGACGGAGTGCGCGGCGTGCGGTCGGACGACGCCGCGAGTCGAGCCCAGGGGTCGGTTCCGTTGAGCTCGCCGTGGGCGATGCCCGGTGCGTCGGTGCCCCAGCCGGCGCGACCGGTCGACACCGACGAGTCGCCGTCGTCGTCGTCCCTGGCGTCGTCCGTGGACGCAGCACCGCTTCCGGCACCGCCGGTGCCGCTGCGTCCGATGACGATCCCGGACCTGCTCGACGGCTCGTTCGACATCGTGAAACGACGGCCCCGCGAGGTGCTGTTGCTGGCGACGATCTTCGTCGTGCCGATCCAGGTGCTGTCGGCGGTGCTGCTCCGGGACGTGCTCGGCGGGGCGGGATTCGCCGGCACGGGGCTGGGTGACACGACGTCGTCGGTCGGCTTCGGCGAGTCGGGTGAGCTCACGGGCATCGGGACGACGCTGGTGACCCTGCTCGCGAGCGTCGCGTCGCTGGCGCTGCTCACGGGCGCGATGACGTTGTTGGTGCACGACTGGTACGCCGGTGTCCGACGCCCGCCGAGGGCGATCGTCGTGGCGACGCTGCGACGGGCGCCGGCGCTCCTCGTGGCGGTGGTCCTGGTGCACGTGCTGGAGGCCGTCGGGCTCCTGGGGCTCGGCATCGGCGCCTACGTGGTGATGGCGCTCCTCCACCTCGTGAGCCCGATCGTGATGGCCGAGAACGTGGGGCCGTTCCGGGCACTCGTACGGTCGACGCAGCTCACGGGGACGTGTTTCTGGCGATCCATGGGCGTGCCGTTGCTCGTCGCCCTCCTCGGCACGATCGTCGGATTCGGCTTCCAGTTGATCCCCGAGGTGGCCACGATCTTCGTGGCCGACGAGTGGAGCTGGCTGATCCGTTCGGCTGGATCGACGTTGGCGCAGTTGGTCGTGGCGCCGTTCACTGCCGGCGTCGCCGTGCTCTATCACCTCGATCTGCGGAGCCG
>JBFIHN010000187.1:0-6928 GCA_041601775.1 Acidimicrobiales bacterium | reverse complement strand
CATCGTCCACGGCGCCGCGTCGCGAGACCACGTCGGCATAGGTCCGCGCCAGCAGGCCGGCGGCGTCGAGCGTCGACCGATCGGCGCCGATCGGCCCGACGAGCAGCCGCGCACTCGACTCGTAGTGGGTCGCCCTCGAGGCGGTGAGCGCGAGGCCGAGGCCCAGGCCGAGCACGGTCGCGAGCACGACCGAGATCGCCCGACCGAGGACACCGTTCACCCGCGCCTGACCAAGCGAACGACCATCGCTCCGAATCGGTTCGGCCTCGGTCATACGCCGCGCCCCCGCCATCGTCGGAGTCGGTCGACGCTCGGCTGCATCTGTACCCGTACCGCTCCGAGTCCGGTCCTGCGGCTGACGTTGATCCGTCGCAGCGTCAGCGGATCGCAGTCCCCGATGCGGTTGAGTCCCCGGCGGGTGGTGAAGGCCGCGTCGAAGCCCGCCCCGGCCACCACGTCGATCACCTCGGCAGACATCTGACCGGCAGGGTACGCGAACACCGGCGGCGACGCCCCGAGTTCGCGACGGAGGTCCTCCATCGATCCGACGACCTCGCTGCGGGCCTCCGCGAGCGGGAGGCGGTCGAGGTGCGGGTGGTGGCGAGAATGCGGGCAGACCGCAACCCCGCGTCGCGCGACGGACCGCAAGGTCTCCCACCCCATGACGTTCGCGGTGGGCGGGTCGACCTCCAGGTCACGACACATCGCCATCGCCGCGGGAACGACGGTCTCGAACGGAACCTGCTTGAGGTGATCGAGCACGGCGCGCGCCGCCGCGACGCGGTCGTCGTCGGTGGCGAGCGACACCCGTCCGGCGGGCGAGTCGTAGGGCTCGCGACGTCCGGTCGTGGTGAGCGACGCATGGACGGCATCCCACCAGAAGACGGCATCGGGCCGTTCGACGAACCCGGTGGGCACGAACACGACCGCCGGTGCGCCGACCCGCTCCAGTACCGGCAGGGCATGGGTCGCGAAGTCGTCACCGGCATCGTCGAAGGTCAACAGGACCGCGTGGTCGGGAAGCGGGCGCTCGTCGGTGATCGCCCCGAGCACCTCGTCGATGCCGACCAGGTGGAACCGGCGGTTTAGCAACTCGATCTGGGCCGCGAACTCCTCCGGCGTGGCGCTGAGCAGGCTGGGAGCCCGGCGCGGATCGTCGTCGTGATCCACCCGGTGATAGGTCAGCGCCGCGAGTCGGGCCGCTGGCCACCGCGCGCGTTCGGCCAGCGAGAGCAGGGCCTGCACCCCACCCGTCGACAGCACCTTGCCGACCCACTCGGAGCGACTGGTCACGTCCCGAGCACCAGAAACCGCCTGTGCATTTGTGTCCCCCATGTCCGCTGCGCCGCCGCGATATGGCTACCCAAATACCCCAATTCGGGCAAAACGTCACCTCATATGACGGAATCTTGACGAAATCGTAAAGATCCAAGAGGTGATGCCGATCATACCGAGATGCAGCACATGCCAACCGACGACCTCAAGCTCCCACCGATCGGGATCATGCGACGATTGCCCGGCATCGCTGTCGGCATCGTCCTCGCCATCATCGCCTCCGTCACCGTGGCCGCGGCGCAGGAGAGCTCGCTGGACGGGTCCTTCGGGGCGTCGTCCAACATCTGGATCGAGCGCGACGTCCTCCGATCCCTGCCCACGTCTGGCCGCGCCTGGGACAACCTGGCCGATGACGCCACCGGTTCCTGGGGTGGTGCCGACGTCGGCGACAACACGTCGAAGCACGACACACTCACCTTCGCCGGAGCGTTGTACGCCGTGCGGCAGAACGACACCGGAATGCGCGAGCGCGTCGTCGACGCCATCGAGTCCGCGGTCGGGACCGAGACCAGCGGGAACGCGCTCTCGCTGAGCCGCAACCTGACCGGGTACGTGCTCGCCGCCGACATCATCGGCTACCGATCCGACCGTTTCGCCTCCTGGGTCGACTCGATGCGGAGCACGGACCGCGAGGGTCGAACCCTGATCTCGACCCACGAGGACCGACCCAACAACTGGGGGACACACGCCGGAGCCGCACGGATGGTCGCCGACCTCTACCTCGGGGACCGGGCCGACCTGGAACGCGCCCGCGACGTGTTCCTCGGTTGGCTCGGCGACCGCACTCGCTACGACGACTTCAGCTTCGGTGACCTCGAGTGGCAGGCAGACGAACGCAATCCGGTCGCGGTCAACCCGGCCGGCGCCACCAAGGACGGGCACTTCGTCGACGGCGCGCTGCCTGATGACATCCGCCGCTGCGAGTGCTCCGTGACCTCGTCACCGCCCAAGGAGAACTACCAGTGGGAGGCGATGCAGGGCGTGTTGGCCCAGGCCACCATCTTGTCGAACCAGGGCTACACCGACGTGTGGACGGCATCGGACTCCGCCGTGCGTCGAGCGGTCTCGTTCCTCTACGACCATTCCGACTTCCCGGCCGAAGGTGACGATCGCTTCCTGCCGTACCTGATCGACGCCGGCCTGGGGACCTCGTACGCCGATGGTGTCGAGGCCCAGACGGGCAAGAGCATCGGCTACACCGACTGGACGCACGCTGCCGGAGTGGAGGCCGTCCCCACGCCGACCACGCCGACCACGGCACCGCCGACCACCCAGGCACCCACCACCACCGCACCCCCGACCACCCAGGCACCCACCACCACCACGGCACCGCCGACCACCACACCCCCGACCACGGCACCGCCGACCACCCAGGCACCCACCACCACGACACCGCCGACCACCACGACGACGGCACCGCCGTCGTCGGCAACGCCCGAAGCCGACCCCGGTGACGGTCTGTGGATCGACCCGTCGGTGCTGCGCACCCTGCCGACCTCGGGCAAGGCGTGGGAGGCCATCGTCGAGGAGGCCGAGGCCAACTGGGGCCGGGCCGACATCTCCGACAACGGCTCCGACCACGACGTCTCCACGCTGGCCGGCGCGCTGTACGCAGCGCGGACCGGTGACGCAGCGATGCGGTCGAAGGTCGTCGCCGCCATCGAGGACGCCGTGGGCACCGAACGCGGCGGCTCGACGCTGGGACTGGGTCGGAACCTCACCGGCTACGTCCTGGCCGCCGACATCATCGGGCATCACTCCGACCGGTTCACCTCGTGGCTCTCGGACGTCCGGTTCACCTCGCTGAAGGGACGCACGCTCGTCTCGACCCACGAGGACAGGCCGAACGCGTGGGGCACCCATGCCGGCGCCGCTCGGATCGCGGCCGACATCTACCTCGACGACACGAGCGACCTCGCCGACGCCCGACGCGTGTTCCTCGGCTACCTGGGCGACCGTGACAGCTACACCGGGTTCAAGTTCGGCCGGACCTCGTGGGCGGCAGACGCGAAGGACCCCGTCCCGATCAACCCGGTCGACTCCACCCGGGACGGCTACGTCGTCGACGGCGCGATCGTCGACGCGATCCGGGTGTGCGGATGCCGCGCCAGCGACACGCCGCCGACCATGAACGCCCAGTGGGAGGCCATGCAGGGTCTGGTCACGCAGGCCACGCTCCTGACCCGAGCCGGATACCGCGACGCGTGGACCGCCTCGGATGGCGCGCTCCGTCGAGCGGTGTCCTTCCTCTACGACCGGTCCGACTTCCCGGCCGAAGGTGACGATCGTTTCCTCACCTTCCTCATCGACCGTGGTCTCCGGACGACGTTGTCCGACGGCGTGACCTCGCAGTCGGGCAAGTCGGTCGGATTCACCGACTGGACGCACGCCACCTGAGCGTCTCGCTACCGTCGCCTCGTGGCAACCGACCGCGACGTCCTCGATCTCGCGCAACAGCGAGGCCCCGGGTGGTTCCCGGGGTTCGAGGTCGTCCGGGTCGAACAACGTCGGGTCTTGCGGAAACAGCACTCGACGGTCCACGAGATCGCGTTCGTCGGACCGGGCACGACGGAACGATGCTTCATCAAGGAACCGAGAAGCCGCGACGGCGATGCTCCGGCTGGCCGACCCCGGGCCGTGTCCGAACAACCGGTCGGGAACAAGGCCGAACTCCAGGCCGCAGCCCTCGAGGATCTGCACCGTGCCGTGCGCGGCGCGGGCGACCCGCTGATCGGCTCGGTGCAGGTGCTGGACCGTGTCGAGGGACGCCTCGTCGTCCTCACCGCCGCCGAGGGCGAACCACTCCGCGATCGGGTGATGGCCCATGTGCGATGGCGCCACCGTGACCGGATCGACCTCGGCGGCGTGTTCGCCCGTACCGGCACGATCCTGCGCCTCTTCCACGACGAGGTCGAACGACCCGACGTCGACGAGGCGCTCGCCCACCGCGTCGAGGTGTCGAGGACCGTCAGCGGGTTCCTCACCCATCTCGCCGGATCGGTCGGCACCGCGACGACTGCGCCGATCGAGCGTCGGCTGCTCACCGAAGTCGACCGACACCTCCCCGAACGCTCCACGACCAGAACCCATTTCGGGGACTTCGGCCTGACCAACCTGTTGGTGACCGACCGCGGCGCGGTCACGGCGATCGACACGCTCGCCGCGCTGCGCACGCCGCCGCTCCACGACGCCGCGTATCTCGTGAGCGGTCTGCTGGCCATCCGGCCGCAGGTGATGACGCTCGGCCACGCCATCGCCCCGCAGAACATGGACGACTGGGTCGCAGCGTTCTGGGCCGGCTATCTCGGCGACGGCACCCGGCCCGACGGGGCGATCGCCGTGTGGACCGCGATCCGTCTCCTCGAGCGCTGGGTCGCCAAGACGACCCGCACGTCGTCACCGCTCGCCAGGCGCGGCCCCGGGGCGATCGTCGACCGGTACCTCGGTCGCCTGGTCGACGACGCCGTCACGCGTGCCGAACGGGCCGATGCCCGCCCCGACGACGTCGACGGCCTGATCACCACGGCCTGATCACCACGGCCTGATCACGACGGCCCGATCAGGCGATCACCGATCGGTGTCCCACCGCACGATCCGGACGCCGGTCACCGCATTCCACAACGCTTGGAGTGCGGCGACGACGGACATGCAACAAAAGGCGGGGATCGAGAACAGCGGCGACCGCGACCAGCGTTGGGGGGCCGACCACCCGACGAGACCGAGCGCCACGATGGAGGAGGAGCCGAGCGCGACGGC
Source organism: Acidimicrobiales bacterium (assembly GCA_041601775.1). GTDB lineage: Bacteria > Actinomycetota > Acidimicrobiia > Acidimicrobiales > Salinilacustritrichaceae > Salinilacustrithrix. The sequence goes on along the minus strand of JBFIHN010000187.1, from coordinate 1,837 downwards.
CTTGGTCGGGAGCGACCGGCGTGGTGCCGCCAGGCTCGCGGCGACAGTGGTCACGATCGCCACCGAGGTCAGCCGTCGCGCGACCTTCCGGGCGGCGAGGGAGACGGCGTAGAACCCCCGGGACGGCGCGAGGAGCTGCCGACGCATCCACACACCCCGCAGGCCACGCGTCATGATCCGCACCTTGCGCGAGTACTCGTCGCGCACCCCGGACGCCGCCGACTCGAGCACCACGGCCCCCGGTGCCAGGACCAGCCGCTTGCCGTCGACGACGACACCGGTCGACACCCAGAAGTCATCGGTGACCCCCTCGGCGACACCGTGGAAATGCTCGCGACGAATCGCATACAACGCACCGGTCGCCGACACCACGCTGCCGGCCACGCTCTCGGCCTGCTTCAGCGCGGTGTCGAATCGCCAGTGCGCCCGCTCGCCGATCGATGCGCCGTCGCCTTCGTAGTGCTGGTCGCCCGCCACCCCGCCCACCGCGGGGTCAGCGAACGGTTCGAGCAGGGCGTGGAGGGTGCCCGACCCGAACAGGCTGTTCGCGTCGGTGAAGACCACGATGTCACCGGTCGTGGCTTCGACCGCGGCCTCGAGCGCCGCCGCCTTCCCGCCCCGAGGCAGCGTGAGCACTCGGACACCGTCGAGTCGGGCGGCGGCATCGCCGGTTCCGTCCGCGGAACCGTCGTCGGCGACCACGACCTCCAGATCGATGCCGTCGGGCACGAAGGCCATCACCGACCGCAACTTCGAGGCGATGACGTCGACCTCGTCATGGGCGGCGACGATCACGCTCACGGACCCGCTCGGCGCACCCGTCGCGACCGGCCGGGGTGCGAGCCGCGACCGGGCGATCGCGACGAGTGGATAGCCGAGGTAGGTCGCCCCCACGAACCCGATCGACGATCGGAACACCAGGCGCGCGAGGCGATGGGTGTCGGACATCGTCGCGAGCCTAGGCAGGACCGCGCCCGGGGCGCGGCGAGGACACGGATCCGGGTCGTAGCCTGCGTCCCATCGCTGCGTCCTCCGCTTCCGCGCGACTCGGGCCCCGGATCGAACCGGTCGCGGGACCTCGACGCCCACGGTCGCGGGGGCGCCGGGTGGCCTTGGCCGTCGGCGTGTTGGCGCTGGTGTGGGGCGCAGCGGTCGTGTTCCTGCTGCTGTCCGCCCGAGGCCAACTGCTCGATGCCCGACGGGACCTCAACGAGGTTCGCGACGACGTCGACGGCGCCGAACTCCTCGACGTCTCGACGACAGAACGGCTGGCGTCGATCGAGGCGGACCTCGACGATGCCAGGGGGAAGACCCGCTCGCCGCTGGTCGCGCCGCTGCGCTGGCTGCCGTACGTCGGCCGGCAGGTCCGCAGCGCCGATGCCCTCACCACGGCGACACGCGACGTCGTCCGGGTGTCGATCGACACCCTCGAGCGCGTCCGCGCGGCCATGGCCGACGCCGCCGAACCGGACACCGACCGTCTGGCGATGGTCGAGACCATCCGGTCGAGCGCTGCCGATGCCGAGCGATCCCTCGCGTCCGTCGAGTTCGGTCCCGACGAGGCCTTGCTGGGTCCGCTGGCCACGGCCAGGGTCGAGGTGGCCGACGGCGTCGACGAACTCCGTCAGATCGTCGGCGATGCCGCGGTGGCGGCGCGGGGCCTGGGAGCGTTGCTCGACTCGGAGGACTGCTATCTCCTGTTCGCGGCGAACAACGCCGAGATGCGCGCGGGCTCCGGCATGTTCCTCCAGGCGGGTGAGCTGTGCTTCCGATCGGGCGAGTTCACCTTGGGCCCCATGACCCCGACCGGCGAACTGTCGCTTCCCGACCCCGCCGT
>JBFIHN010000186.1:0-6938 GCA_041601775.1 Acidimicrobiales bacterium | reverse complement strand
GCGCCGAGTCGGTGACGATGAAGGAATGGATCTCGGCCATGATGCACGCGGCCGACAAACCCGAGCCGCTCTTCTACGTGGCCGACGACCACGTCGCCCGGATCGGCCGCTACGTCGAGTGGCTGGTCCACGCCTTCGACGGCCCGCACGAGCTGATCCACGAGTACATCGCGACCGCGGTCCACAGCTTCGCCTACTCCGGGCAGAAGGCCCGCGACGAGCTGGGGTGGAATCCCCGCCCGCTCGACCACGGCCTACGACAGATGGCTGCCGCCTTCGGCCGCTGATCCGTCACGCGGTGAGCGCCTGCAGGTCGGCGCGGTTGGCGGACCAGGGGAGTGCGGCCTCGACCTGCGACGCCACCCGGAGCAGGAGCGACTCCTGGAACGGGGGCGCAACGACCTGGGCCCCGATCGGCAGACCGGAGTCCTCGGCGATGTGGACGGGGAGCGAGATCGCCGGGAGGCCGTTGAGGTTGAACATCGAGGTGAACAGCACCGATGCCAGGACGGTCATCGAGATGTCGGCCGGGGCGGCGGTGATCTCGTCGAGGATCTGTCCGGCCACCGCGGGCTGGATCGGCATCGTCGGGGTCACCAGGATGTCGAAGTCCTGTCCCCACTGGGCGTTCACGTCGCGGCTCCACAGCTGCAGCGCGCGGATGCCCTCGGTGTAGACGAGGCTGCTGATCTGCGCCGCGGCGTCGTAGCTGGCCCGGTTGCTCTTCTGCACCTGGTCCCAGTCGACCGGGTTCGAGGCGAGGCCGGCGCCCACGACCTCACCGAAGTGGGCGGCGAAACGGTCGATGTGCGGGTCGAAATCGACGTCGACGACCACGTGACCGGCGTCGGCGAGGGCCCGGACCGTCTTGTCGACCGCGGCGGCGCAGGCCGGGTCCGTCTCGACCGACATCGCGGCAGACGTGGTGAAGGCGACGCGCAGCCGGCCGGGATCCTGGCCGACCTCGTCGGCGAAGGGGCGGGCGGGAGGCGGCGCGTTGTACCAGGACAGGGGATCGAAGCGGGCCATGGCGTCGAGGGCCGCGGCGGTGTCGGCCACGGTGTGGCTCACGACGCCCTGTGTCGATGCTCCCTCCCACGCGAACGTCCGGTCGGTGACGCGTCCGCGCGCCGGCTTGAGCCCGACGAGTCCGGTGCACGTCGCCGGGATGCGGATCGAACCACCACCGTCGCTGGCATGGCCGATGGTGAACATGCCGCCGGCGACGGCCGCCGAGGCCCCGCCCGACGACCCACCCGAGGTGTGGTCGGTGTTCCACGGGTTGCGGGTGATGCCGTAGCGCTCGTTCTCGGTGGCGGTGACGCTGCCGAACTCGGGCGAGTTCGACCGGCCGCACAGCACGAAGCCGGCCTCGACCAGACGCTCGACGGGCAGCGAGGTCTGCCCCACCGGCTCGGTCGAGGCACCGTTCGATCCGTAGGTGTTGGGCCATCCCTCGACGTCGTAGAGGTCCTTGATCGGGATCGGGACACCGAAGAACGGCGGGAGGTCCTCGGTCCCCTCGGCGGCGATCCGGTCGGTCGCCGCCTTCGCCCGTGCACGAGCGTCGTCCTCGTCGAGCCAGATGATGGCGTTGAGCACGGGGTTGTGACGCTCGATGGCGGCAAGCGACTCGTCCATCGCCTCGGTGGGGGAGACCTCCCTCCGGCGGATGGCGGCGGCGAGATCGAGGGCGGAGGCGTGTTCCATGGCCGGAACGTAGCCCCGTCCGGTCACGCCCGCGTGAGCAACCGTCGGACGAGGTCGTCGCGCACCTCGTCGGGCGCGCTCTCGGCCCGCTGGGCGAGGACGAGACGCCGGATCGCCAGGTCCGGCCGGACGACCCGGAGGTCGTCGATCGGACCGAGGCCCGCCAGCGGGAGCACGGTCCATCCGATGCCGAGCAGCACCATCTCGCGGAGCACCTCGGGCTGGTGTGACTCGGCGACGACGTCGAAGGAGGAACCGGCGGCCGCGAGCGATCGAGCGATCACGGACCTCGAATGGGAGCCCTGCGGGAACGTGACCCAGGGACCCCAGTCGGCGGGACGCGTCGACGTGGTGTCGACGGGGGCGAGCACGGCGAGCGGGTCGTCGAGCACCGGCGTGAGGTGGATGCCGGGAGGGATCTCGGGCGGGTGGACGCAGCCGACGAGGTCGAGTTCGGCCCGCTCGAGGGAGCGGAGCAGCGTCCCCGAGGGGCCGACGGTCAGCCGGAGCTCCACGTCGGGCCGGTCGTCCCGGTAGGCCCGGAGCACGTCCCGGAAATGGTGGGTGGCGGCCGCGTCGATGAGCCCGAGACGGATCGTGCCGGTCGAACCGCCCCGCCGTTGCTCGAGCCAACGAGCGAGGTCCTGCGTGGCGGCCACGGTGCGTTCGGCGTAGCGGAGGACCTCGGTGTGGTCGGCAGAGGGCACGCGCCGTCGTCCGTCTCGTTCGAAGAGGGCCACGCCGAGGCGACGTTCGAGCTCGGCCACGCCCTGCGAGAGGGCGGATGGGCTCACCCCGACCTGGGCGGCGGCGTCGGCCCAGGTGTCCGCACGGTCGATGGCCACGAGGTACTCGAGCTGCTGCGTCGTCACCTGGAGGTTCGCCGTCGGACGAAGCGGGGGCACCTGTCGCACCATAGTTCAGTGATCCTGAAGTGTCATTGCGAAGTGAGCAGAGATCCTTATTATCGAACCCATGACTGCACGCGACATCGCACCCGCCGACGGCAAGCTCGGCGTCCTCCTCCCCGGCCTCGGTGCCGTGGCCTCGACCTTCATCGCCGGCGTCCTCGCCGCCCGGGCATCGGGTGAGGCCCCCATCGGTTCGCTCAGCCAGATGGCCCACATCCGTCTCGGCGAGCGGGCCGAGAACCGCAATCCGCTGATCAAGGACTTCGTCCCGCTCGCAGATCTGAACGACCTCGTGTTCGGCGCCTGGGACCCGATCAGCGCCAACGCCCTCGAGGCCGCCCGCACCGCCGGCGTGCTCGAAGAGCGCGACATCGCGGCCGTGTCGGCCGAGATGGAGGGCGTCGTGGCCATGGACGCCGTGTTCGACCAGGACTGGGTGAAGCGCCTCGACGGCCATCGCATCAAGACCGGCGACACCAAGATGGACCTGGCCGAGCAGCTCATGGCCGACATCGAGACCTTCCGCAGCGAGAACGACTGCAGTCGTCTGGTCATGGTCTGGTGCGCGTCGACCGAGGCCTATCGCGACGTCACCGCCGTCCACCAGAGCGTCGAGGCGTTCGAGCAGGGGCTGCGGGACAACGATCCGATGATCAGCCCCAGTCAGATCTACGCGTACGCCGCGATCATGTCGAAGGTGCCCTACGCCAACGGCGCACCGAACCTGAGCTGTGACCTCCCGTGCATGCTCGAACTGGCGGCCCGCGAGGGTGTGCCGATCGGCGGCAAGGACTTCAAGACCGGTCAGACCCTGATGAAGACGATCCTGGCACCGGGCTTCAAGAGCCGCATGCTCGGCCTGCGCGGCTGGTACTCGACCAACATCTTGGGCAACCGCGACGGCGAGGTCCTCGACGACCCGGAGAACTTCAAGTCGAAGGAGGTCTCGAAGCTCGGCGTGATCGACACGATCCTCCAGCCCGACGCCTACCCGGCCCTCTACGGCAACGTCGACCACGTGGTGCGGATCAACTACTACCCGCCCCGCGGTGACAACAAGGAGGGTTGGGACAACATCGACATCTTCGGATGGATGGGGTACCCGATGCAGATCAAGGTCAACTTCTTGTGCCGTGACTCGATCCTCGCCGCGCCGCTGGTCCTCGATCTCGCGCTCTTCTTCGACCTCGCGGCCCGTGCCGGCGAGTCGGGGGTCCAGGAGTGGATGAGCTTCTACTTCAAGGCGCCGATGGTGCAGGACGAGGCGCTCAACCCGGAGCACGACATCTTCATCCAGCAGATCAAGCTCAAGAACACACTCCGCGTGTGGATGGGCGAGGAGCCCGTCACCCACACCGAGATGTGACTCCGACGCCGCACCGGCCGCGTGCGGCATGATGCGGATCGTGGAACGCGCCGACATCGCCGTATCGAGTCGAGATCCGGAGGTCTTGCGCGCCGCGCTCGACCGCTGGATCGCGACGAAGCAGGACGGAGCGACCATCACGTCGTTCGACAAACCCGACGGCAACGGGATGTCGAGCGAGACCGTGTTGTTCAACGCGCGGTGGGACGGTCGAGACCACGCCCTCGTCGCTCGGGTCGCGCCCGCCGACGTCGACGTGCCGGTGTTCCGGACCTACGACCTCGACATGCAGTTCGCGGTGATGCAGCTCGTGGCCGAGCGGTCCGACACGCCGGTGCCCGAGTGCTTGTGGAACGAGCCCGACACCGACGTGATCGGCGCGCCGTTCTTCGTGATGCGTCGGGTCGACGGGCGGGTACCGCCGGACAACCTGCCCTACACGTTCCAGGGCTGGCTCGTCGATGCCACGCCGGCGGAGCGGATGGCCATGCAGGACGACACGGTGTGGGCGTTGGCCGGCATCCACGGTGTCGACCTGTCCGACGTCGACACCTCGTTCCTGGGACACGATCCGAACGGGCCCAGCGCACTCCGCCAACACCTGGACGAGTGGCGTGACTACTACCGCTGGCTCGATCCGGCCGAGCCCATCCCGGTGATCGAGGACGCATTTGCGTGGATCGAGGCCCACTGGCCCGCCGACGACGGCGGCGTTCCCGTCCTGAGCTGGGGCGACGCCCGCATCGGCAACATGATCTACGACGGGTTCCGCCCGGCCGCCGTGCTCGACTGGGAGATGGCGTCGGTCGCTCCCCGTGGCATCGACCTGGGCTGGATGAGCTACATGCACGTGTTCTTCCAGGACATCGCCGAGGTGTTGGAGCTCCCCGGTGTCCCCGGCTTCATGCAGCTGGAGGACCTGGTCGAGACCTACGAGGCTCGGACCGGCGTCACGGTCACCGACCACCACTTCTGGATGGTCTTCGCCGCGCTGCGGTACGCCCTGATCATGGCCCGGATCCACCGCCGCCAGCTCGCGTTCGGCGAGGTGGAGCCATCGGACGACCCCGAGGCGGGTATCCGTCACGGTGGCTGGCTGCGGTCCGCGATCAGCCGCTGAGTGCAAGGCTGTAGGGGTGACCGACGAACACGACCCCGAACCCGCCACCGACGCATCGCTGATCCCCCAGACCCTGGTCGGGATCTCGTTCCCCGACCTGTTCCGTGCCCAGGAGTTCCTCACCGCACTCCAGGGACTCGCGTCCAGGAAGCAACTCGTCCTCGAGGACGCCGTGATCCTGGCCAAGGACGACGCGGGCAAGACGCACGTGCGCGAGACGATCGACCCCCAGCCCGGCCAGTCGGCGCTGTCGGGAGGCATGTGGACCGGCCTCTTCGGGCTGGTGCTCGGTGGGCCCGTCGGTTGGGTGGCCGGTGCGGCCATCGGTGCCGGCGCGGGTGCCCTCACAGCGAAGGTCATCGACATCGGCATCTCCGATGACTGGGTCACCTGGTTCCGTGAGGCCGTGAAACCCGGCACGGCGACGGTGGCCGTGTTGGCGAGCGAGATCGTCGAGGACTCCCTCGTCGCCGAGGTGCACCGCTTCGCCGGTGCCGAGTTGGTCTACGCCAACTTCGACGACGACATGATGGCCAGGCTCAAGGACGCGCTGGGGATCACCGACCACCTGCGGTCCTGACGAGATTCCGGCGACCTCCGCACGCACCACGCACCGTCAGCGTGGGATGCTCGGTCCATGGGAATCGCCATGACCGTCGACGAACGAGAGAGGTTCCTGGCGGATCTGCATGTCGGCGTCATCGCCATCGAGCGTGAGGACGGGCCACCGTTGGCGGTGCCGATCTGGTACGACTACCGGCCCGGCGGCGACTTGTGGGTGCTGACCACGGCCGACTCGGTCAAGGGGCGGCTGCTCCAGGCGGCCAGACGTTTCAGCCTCGTCGCGCAGGTCGAGGAGCCACCCTTCTACCGGTACGTGAGCGTGGAGGGCCCGGTCGTGTCGATCAAGGCGGCCGACGTCGAGTCCGACAGTCGTCCGATGGCACACCGGTACTTCGGTCCGGACATGGGCGACACCTACGTCGACTCGACCGAGGACCAGGCGCTCAAGTTCACGATGCGACCCGAGCGCTGGTGGTCGGTCGACTACTCCAAGCTGGGCTGACGGAACTGGGCGAAGTCCGGATCGCGTTTCTCCATGAACGCGGTCACGGCCTCGATGTTCTCCGGCGACATCGCCAGGTCTCGCATCCCGGCCATCTCCCGTTCGATCGCCGCGACCACGTCGTCGTGCCGGGAGGCCAACATGGTCGTCTTGGTGGCCTGCAGGGCCGACACCGGCCACCGGGCCAGGTCGCGAGCACGGGCGACAGTGGCGTCGAGCAGCGTCTCGCTGGGGACGTGTGCGGTTGCGAGGCCATGGGCGACGGCGGCCTCACCGTCGATCCACTCGGCGGCGAGCAGGAGTTCGCCGGCCAGGCGGCTGCCGACCACGCGCTCGAGCAGCACGCTGGCCGCGCCCTCGGGGACGAGACCGAGCGACACGAACGGGAACCGCATCCGGAGCGCTCCGCCCACGTACACGACGTCGCAGTGGAGGGGGAGCGTCGCTCCGATGCCGATCGCCGCCCCGTCGACCGCGGCGAGCAGTGGCTTGTCGAAGGCGACGAGGGAGTGCATGAAAGCCTCGTAGTCCGACGTGAAGCCATCGGTGCGCTGCTTCTGCTCACCGAAGGCCGACAGGTCGACGCCCGCCGAGAAGTCGCCGCCGGCCCCGGTGATCACGGCCGCCGCCACCCGTCCGTCGGCCCGCGCCGACTCGAGGGCGTCGGTGGCGGCATCCCACTGGTCGCCGTCGAAGGCGTTCTTGCGCTCCGGGCGATCGAGGGTGATGACGAGCACTCCGTGGTCGTCGAGGTCGGTGCGGACG
>JBFIHN010000185.1:0-6969 GCA_041601775.1 Acidimicrobiales bacterium | reverse complement strand
CGTCCAGTGATCGACCATCAGCCCGAGCTTCGACGACGGGATCCCGAACCGGGCAGACGGACCCACCACCCGGAGATCGCACGCCAGCGCGATCTGGCATCCCGCGCCCATCGCCGGCCCACCGACGGCGGCGATAGTGCAGATGGGGAGGCCGCTCAGCACGTCGAGCATGTCGCGTACCGAGGCAGCCGCCGCCTTGTCCTCGACATGGGTCAGGTCGGCGCCGGCGCAGAACGCCGGCCCTTCGCCCCGGATGACGAGGACGCGTGCGTCGTCCACCGACGCACAGGCGGCGACGATGCCGGCCAGGTGCTCGGCGTCGACCGCGTTGCGACGCTCGGGCCGGTCGAGGGTGACGATGAGGACGCGGTCATCCCGCTCGGTTCGGATCACGCCAGCCAGCATGCCGCATCGTGCGCATTAGCCTTGCCCCCGTGCGACGGCGACGGACCCTCTGGTGTGGGATGGCCGCCGGGGTGCTCGCCGTGGGTGCATGCGGCGGGACGACCGACGATGCCGATCGCATCGCCGAGGAGTTGATCGCCGAGTCGGGCGGCGCGCTGGACGACGTCCAGGCCTCGTGCGTCGCCGACGGCCTCGTCGCCTCCTTCGGCGAGGACTCGTTCCGGGACGTCCTCGACGCCGCCGAGGGGACGGGCGACGACGACGGCGACGTCCGGGTCGAGGTCATCGACATCTTCGCCGCGTGCGACGCGCTCGAGGCGGTCGTCCTCGACGAAGAACCGGGCGACGCACCGGGCTGAACTACCGTCGTCGACGATGCTCCCCGTCCTGGCCGCCGGTGTTGTCGGCGCAGCCATCGGCGGGTTGCGTCGCCCCCTCGGAGCGCACCTCCACCGGCCGGTGGTCGTGTACCCGGGCATCGTCGTCGTCGGCGTCACGGTCCAGGTGGCGTTGCGCTGGTTCGACCCCTCGACCCAGGGCGTGCTCCTCGGCGCGTCGCTGGCCGCGTTGACGGGATTCGCGCTCGTGAACCGGCACATCCCGGGCATGGGCGTGCTGGCCATCGGCCTCGCGCTCAACACCGGTGCGGTCCTCGCCCACGGTGCCATGCCGGTCCGGCCCGCTGCGCTGGTCGATGCTGGCGTGGCGACCGCCGACGAGTTGGCCGACATCGACCCCGGCGCCGGGCGCCGGTTCGAGCAGATGGACGACCTGGTCCCCGTCCTCGGCGACATCATCCCGGTGGAGCCGATCGGCGCGGTCGTGTCGTTCGGTGACCTGATCGCGTTGATGGGCATCGGGGCGCTGGCCGGCGAGCTCGTCCGCCACGCCAGAGCAGGTCGATCAGTCGGGCGTCGCGTCGGCCGGTTCGAGACGGAGGCCGGTCGAGAGCTGCGCATCGACCCGCAGGCGTTCGGGATCCCCGAGCACCGCGATGACGTCGAGGAACTGCCGGCTCTGATCGACCTCGTGGACGCGGAAGATCGTGTCGGGGAACAGCTGCGCCGCGAACGCAATGGCGCCGAGCGTTCCGGGATCACGCTGTCTCGGTGACGTCCCCGAGATCGCACCGACGAAGTCCTTGCGGGACAACGCAAGGAGCATCGGGCGGTCGAAGCGGGCGAACACCCCGAGGTCGTGGAGCAGGTCCACCGACTGCCGCGGCGTCTTCGAGAAGTCGACACCAGGATCGAGGACCACGGCCTCGCGGCTGACCCCGGAGGCCGCCAACGCGGCGAGCTTGTCGTCGAAGAACGCGGCGACGTCGTGTGCGACCCCGTCGGCGTACCAGTCGGGTTCGAGGAGCTTGACCTTCGGCGGGCCGACGGTGTGCATCAGGACGAACCCTGCTCCCCACCGGGCGACGACCTCGGCCAGCGCGGGGTCGTGGAGTGCCGAGACGTCGTTGATGATGTCGGCCCCCGCTCGGAGACAGGCATCGGCCACCGACGGCTTGTAGGTGTCGACCGACAGGAGACCGTCGGATCGGCGTCGGATGGCCTCGATGAGCGGGACCAGACGAGCGGTCTCCTCGTCGGCGGCGAGCTCGGGGGTCTTGGTGTTGGCCGACTGCCCGCCGACGTCGACCACGAGCGCGCCGGCAGCGAACTGCTCGACGGCGCGGGAGGCCTGGGTGTCGACGCTGGTCGAGCCGTCACCCGAGAACGACTCGGGGCTGGCGTTGACGATGCCCATCAGGACGGGTCCGTCGATGGTGATGGTTCGCCCGCGGGCGACGAAGGTACGGCTCACGGGTGCCGAGCGTACGAGGTGTGTCGCCGGATCAGGCCGTCCCGGAGCGGTTGATGGCCGAGTCGTCGGTACCGAGGTACGACTCGATGACCGCAGGATGCGAGAGGACCTCGTCCGGGGTGCCCGTGGCGATCACGGCCCCGGTCTCGAGCGCGACCAGTTCGTCGCAGATGCTCGACAGCAGCGGCATGTCGTGCTCGATCACCAGGATCGAACAGCCCGTGCGCTCGCGTACCCGCAGGAGCAGCGGGCCCAGGGCCTCGGTCTCCTTCTGGGCCACGCCGCCGGAGGGCTCGTCGAGCATCAGCACCGACGGGTCCTGGGCCAGGATGCACGCCAGGTCGACGATGCGACGCGACCCGGTGGACAGCTCGCCGGTGAGCTTCTCGTGGTAGGCGCCCAGGCCCATCAGCTCGACGAGCTCCTCGACCTTGGTCTCGATGTCGATCTCGACCTCGTACGACGCGGGCAGACCGAGCGCGGCGGCGACGATGTCGCGGTTGGCCAGATGGCGTTCCCTGGCCACCGAGATGGTCTCGGCGACGGTGAGCGACGGATACAGGCGGGCATCCTGGAACGAACGTCCGAGCCCGGCGACCGCACGCTCGTGGGGCAACCACTCGGTGACGTCGAGTCCTCGGATGCCGATGCGGCCGGCCTCGATCGACAAGAACCCCGAGATGCAGTCCATCAGGGTCGTCTTGCCGGCGCCGTTGTGTCCGATGAGTCCGATGATCTGACCGTCGCGGAGCCGGACGTCGACGTCGTCGACCGCGGTGATGCCACCGAAACGCTTGGTGATCCCCCGGATGTCGAGCACGGTCGCCGCGTCTTCGGCGATGACACGTCCCTCGCCGGCCTTCTTGGGCGTGGCCGGGACCTCGGAAGGCTCGTCGGCGGCCGAGCCACCGGCGATGAAGACCGAGCGGAGGATGTCGGGACGGTCGAGCAGTTCGCGGGTCGGGCCGGTGAAGCGGAACTCGCCCTTCTCCATGAAGACGGCCCGCTCGGCGAGGTTGAGCGCCACGTTGACCGACTGCTCGACCACGATGATCGTGGTGCCCCGACGGTGGATCTCGTCGACGACCTCGAGGAGCCGAGCGACGATCGTGGGCGCGAGACCGAGCGACAACTCGTCGATCATCAACAGCTCGGGTGAGGTCATCAGGGCCCCACCGAGGGCGAGCATCTGCTGCTCGCCGCCGGACAGATCGCCGGCGAGCTGACCCGAACGCTGCTCGAGGATGGGGAACAGGTCGAGGACCTCGCGCTTGGCCTCCTTGACCCGCTGCGGGTCGTCCCGGATGAGCCAGGACGCGAGGCGGAGGTTCTCGGCCACGGTGAGGGTCGGGAAGATCCCCTTGCCGCCCGGCATGAGCGCCGCGCCCTTGTGGGTGACGAGGTCGGCCGACAGACCGGTGATGTCCTCGCCCGCGAAGGTCACGGTTCCGGCCTTGGGTGCCTTGAGCCCGCAGATCGCCTTCAACAGGGTGGACTTGCCGGCGCCGTTGGTGCCGAGCAGCGCCACGACCTCGCCACGCTTCACCTCGAGGTCGACCCCGAACAGGATCTGCACCGGCCCGTAGCTGACGTCGATGCCCTTGCACTCGAGGATCGTCTCGTCGGTGGCGAGGCTTCCGTTGGTGTCACTCATGCGTTCGTTCCCACCAGTTCGCTGTCGTCCTGCGCATCGGCGTCGCTGCCGCCGAGCGCTCCGTGGAGCAGGCTCTCTTCTTGTTGGTCCTCGCCCGAGTCGTCCAACTTGTCGGCGACCAGTGACGGCACGAGGATGTTGCGGCGTTCGGCCACCCGACGGAGGTAGCGGTCACGCAGGCTGGCCGCCAGCTGGGCGAAGCCACCCGGGAAGACCAGGAGCACGATCAACAGACCGGCGCCGGAGATCAGCGGCCGGATCTCACCGAGCGCGGTGATCGTCGAGAGCCACTGGAAGAACAACACGCCGCTGATGGCACCGGTGAGCGACCCCAGTCCGCCGATGACGGACGTCGAGAACACGTCGAGGCTCATCTCGGGGGCGTAGGTGCCCTGGTTGAGACCGTGGAGGATGGTGACGTGCAGGGCCCCGGCGCAGCCGGCGATGAACCCCGCCACGAGGAACGCCGAGAGCTTGATGCGCGTCGTCGGGACCGACGCACTGTCGGCCGCCCGCTCGTTGTCGCGGGTGGCGATGATCACCCGGCCCGAGCGGGTCCCGCGAACGCTCTTGGCCGCGAGCACCGAGATGGCGAGGAACGCCAGGCACACCGCGTACATCGGGTAGCCCCGCTCGAGGTCCCACCGCTCCCACAGGATCGGCCGGACGACGTCGTTGGGGATGATCGACGAGAAGTTGTCGGGGTTGAGCACGTAGGAGTTGAGGGCCACGGCGAAGGCGAGGGTGCTGACCGCGAGGAACAGGCCACGGATGCGCAACGCCGGCAGCCCGACGACCAGCGCCGTCAGCGCCCCGGCCGCGCCGGCGCCGAGGATGACGATGAAGTAGTCGATGTCCTCGCGCAACAGCAGGTTGCCGGCGATCAGGCCCCCCATGCCGGCGATGGCGAACTGCCCGAGGCTGATGTGGCCGCCCCAGCCGGTGAGGAGCACGAGCGACACGCCGACCATCGCCCAGACCACGGCGATGGCCGCCAGCAGCTGGTTCGACGGACCCCAGGTGTAGGGGATGAAGACGAAGAGCAGGCCGGTGACCGCCCACAGCGCCCACTTGACGTACTTGACCTCGGGGAGGTCGCGCAGCTCACGCGGCACCGGCTTGACGATGCCCTCGGACGAGAAGCTGGCGCTCTCGGAGTTCATGGCCCGTGAGAGCGACTCGCGCTGGAGCAGGAGTGCGACGAGGATCACGGCGAGGAAGAACATCGTGGTGATCGACGGCGTCCCGGTTCCGTTCCAGCGCACGATCTGGTCGAGCATGCCGAGGCCGATGCCGGCGACGAAGGCCATCGGCAGGGACTCGAGGCGAGCGACGACGGCGGCGGCGAGGGCGGGCAGCAAGACCGCCGGGCCGGCGGAGACGACACCGGGCGAGATGCCCGACGACGGCGCCTGGAGCACGTAGGTGAGCGCAGCGAGGCCGCCGGCGATCATCCAGACGATCCGACCGAGCTTGTAGACGGGGATGCCGAGCAGGAGCGCACGGTCCTCGTTCTCGGCCGCGGCACGGATGGCGACGCCGGCATCGGTCCGCAGCAGGAACCAGGCCAGACCGGCGATCACGAGCGGGATCACCGCGATGATGAGGATCTCGTCGCCGGTCATCGTCTTGATGCCGCCCTCGAGGGAGATGCGCAGGTCGAGCGGGATGGTGAAGCCCCCCGCGAGGGAGATGAACCCGATCGCCTTGTTGGCGAAGAGGCTGAGCACGCCGAAGATCTGGGCGAGACCGATCGAGGCCACCGTCACGATCAGGCGACTCGAGTTCTTGAACCGTCGGATGACCAGCTCGGTGATGAAGCCCACGGCGACGCCGATGACCACCGCGAGGACGAGGGCCGCGAAGAACGGGAACCCGTGCTCGAGGTGCAAGCCGAGGGCGAACGCTCCGGGGAGCGCACCCATGGCGGCGTACGAGAAGTTGACGAACCGGTTGGTCCGGTAGATCAGGATCAACCCCATCGCCAACAGTGCGGTGGTCGTTCCCTGCACGGTGCCGATGAAGAGCACCGAGTAGGGGGCCCGGTCCTGGACGAAGTCGGCGGTCAGCGGCAGGTTGTAGAAGCCGAAGTAGGCGAGCACGATGCCGGCGCCCACGAAGAGCGACCGATCGCGCTTGCTCCAGCCGCCGAGCGTCGCCGCCCCGGGGATGCGTTCCAGTACAGCAGTCATGACGGAGGCCTCAAGGTGTCGCCGGCGGGGATCTGTCCGAACTCGTAACGTTGGCTCTTGGTGTGCGGGAGGTAGGTGCCCTGCTTGCCGTTGTACGGCGAGATGGCATTGCGGTCCCAGTAGATCTCACGCACGTCGTTGGCGGCGGTCCGGTCACCAGGACCGAACTTCCACAGCCCGACGGTGCCGTTCTTCTGCGGGTAGTTGAACATCCCGTCGGAGAGCGACTGCGGCGTCAGGTTGGGTCCTGCGCCCTGGATGCCGATCGCCAACATGTACATCTGGTAGTAGATGAGGTCGACCGAGAACGCCGGCTCCTCGTTGGGCCGGACCGACTTGAACGCCTCGTAGGCGATCGTCTGGGTCGGCGGCACGAACGGCTCGAGCGAGCTGATGCCGAAGGCGTGCTCGGCGAAGTTCTGGTCCCAGAGCTGGCCGACGATGTCGGCGTCGGTGAGCGCCGTACCGGCGATGATGAACTCCGGGTAGTACGACTCGCGGTTGGCGACGCCCGACAGGAACACGGGCAGGACCGGGTCGCAGCCGCAGACCACCGTCGTGACGCCCTGGTTCTTGAGCTTCGGGATGATGTTGTTGGCCTGGCTCGACATGGTGGCCAGGTCGAGCTGGTACTTGACGTTCTCGCCCGGGTCGTTGCCAGCCTCCTCGGTGATGCGGCGGGAGTTGTTCACCGACTCCTGGTACCAGGAGTTCTCCGGGGCGATGGTGGCGAACCGGCGCATCTGACCCTGCAGGTCGCCGCCAGCGTTGACGGCCGGCTTGCCGTGCAGCTTCTTGTTCGCGTACTCCGACGCCAGCTCCGACACCCGGGTGCCGTCGGTGGCCAACGACCAGGCGAAGGGCGCCCGCTCCTCGTGCCACTGCCGGGAGAGGTAGGGGGTGCCG
>JBFIHN010000184.1:0-6988 GCA_041601775.1 Acidimicrobiales bacterium | reverse complement strand
GGTCAGCGACGACGTCGATGCCCGTTGCGCGCTCGAGCGTTTCGTCGGACCGTTCTTCCTCCGGCATCTGATGACCGAGGACCCCGTCGACACCGACTTCGTCGAACGCCAGGTCGAGGCGGCCTGCGCCGACCTCGGAGCGCCTTATCACCTGCCGGACACCGACGTCGCGGGCTAGTCCTCCAGATACGCGTCGAGGAAGGCGTCGAGCGCCGCCTCGTCGTCGAGATCGACGCCCGCAGCGACCGCTTGCTCGAGGATCTCGACCCGACCGGAGCTCTGGGCGTCGTCGACCTCCGCCTCGACGGCGTCGATGATCGCCACGGTGTCGTCCACGTAACGGTCGGCCCAGCCGCGCTCGGCGTGCACCCACGGGACGAACGACCGCAGCACGTCACCGAATCGTTCGAGCGTGCCGTCGTCGAGGTCGGCGCGCGGGAGCCACCCGGCCATGACCAGGTGGACGACCACGGGCGACCAACGGTCGGCCTCTCCTCCCACCTCGTCGACCACGAACGCGACCGCCGCGAGCAGCGCATCCCGTTCGCCGACGTGCGGCGCCCCGGACTCGGAGACGAGGAACGCGTCGACCAGTGCGGCCTGATCGGCTGGCGTCGTGGGCGCGGGCACGGCCAGCGCCGACGCTCCCGACGGGAGTTTGGCCACGTAGTGCTCGACGATCGAGAACAGCGACGAGAAGGTGTCGGAGACCGGCACGATCGCTCCCTCCTCGAAGGTCGCGTCGATGGCCTCGTCGATGGTCGCGGCGGCGACGCCGAGGTCGACCTCGGAGACGACCATCGCGGGGTCCTCCGCGGCCAGGTCGAGGAACCGTTCGGCGTCCGCGTGCACGAGGAGGTCCTTGGCCAGTCCGCCGAGCGTGCGGTCGACGTAGACGGCGAGGACGTGGTCGCCAGCGGCCCCGGGATGGCGCGCCGTGAGGCCCACGTCGAAGCCGTCACCGGTCTCGTGGCCGACGGTCCACGCGCCCGTGACCTGGGCGTTCCCGACGGCCATGAGCCAGCCCGGAGCCGCGGGCAGCGCGCTGGTCTGGAGACGCTCGTGGAGTGGCCACTGCACGTAGCCCGGATCGAACGCGTCGATCACCCAACAGAAGTCGATGACCACCCGTGGGGGACTCTGGTCGAGATGGTGGAGGCTGACCTCGATCAGCCCGTTCAACAGCTCCTCGTGATCCGGTTCGCCCGGTGGGAGCTCCGCGAGCGACCCCGCGCCGAGATGGCCGAGGAACTCCGAAGCCCGCACCTCGATGTCGAGCGGCGACGCGTCGCCGACACCGTCGAAGCCCGCCAGCGCCGGGACCACTCCGTCGAGCGGCGGCAGACCGGGCTCGCTGGCCGGCCACACCGGTGCATGGATCTTCGGGGGACGTCGACGCTCGGCCATCCCGCGAGGCTACGGGCAACGGTGCCACGGCCCTTGACGGAGGTCCGACGGCCTGCGATCCTCGACTTCTCGCGGAGCGATCCGCCTTCCCGGCCCGGGACACGCGCCCGGCCGCTCGCCGTCGTCACGGCCGAACCCGCTCCGGAAGGCTCCGCCATGACCCGTTCGACCACCGTCGACCCGTCCGCCGTCGACGCGTCACTCCATCTGCTCGCACCCGAGGTGCTGCACGACATCGTCGGTGGGACGCTCGCCCCCTGCCTGGTCCATGTCGCCGCACGACCCGACGGGATCGACCTGGGTGTACGGCCCCTCGAGGGCGCCCACCCGGGCGACCTCCTCCTCGGCTTCACCGCACCCGAGGACTGGCACGCGCTCGGCGTGGCGACGTCCGGCTGGGCCTACGACCTCGCCGACCGCGCGACGGGCGCGCCGGCGCGCGGTCGCGTCCACCTGGTCACGATCGTCTCGCGCAGCGGCGAGGTCGTGCACCGCACCCACGCCGTCGACGACCGGTGGCTCGCCGAGAGCCTGGGCGACGACACCGACGTCGGTGGCGAACAGGTCGACCTGCTCCGTCGCGCGCTCGACCTGCCCACCGCCGACGCCCCGTGCGGTACCGACGTCTTCTTCGCGATCGAGTGGTTGGCGGCCGTGCTGGGAGACGGGCCCGGCGCGGTCGGCACCTGGGAACAGATCGCCGACCTCCACCCCGCCCGGCGCATGCTCCGAGCCGGCAACGACGACGTCGCCCGGGACCACGGCCTGGTGGTCGCTGCCACCGGGTTCGCCCGCGCCTGTCCGTGGTCGCGGCTGCGCCGGCTGGTGGCTCGGGGCACGTATCGGGTGCCGGATCTCGACCCGACCGGTGCCGGTTGGCTCGACGACGGGGCCTTCGCGCGATTCGTGCTCAACCGGTGCCCCCCGTTGCCCCTGCTCCGGGCGCGGGTCTCGACCGGGCTCCCATCCGCCCTGGCCGAGCGCGTCGAAGCGACGCTCGGCGCGCTGGCCATCCCGGACTCGGCCTGGCCCGACGGTCCGGCCGAGTGACGCGCTGCTCGCCGGCGGCGACATCCACCACCGGACGTCGACCCACTCGTACGGTGGCGGCCATGGGTTGGTTCCGACGCTCGCGCCCCGCACCCACGCCCGACGCCTCCACGCCCGACGCGCCCGCGACGGACGAGACCGCGCTCGTTCCCGTGCCGACCGATTCCTCGCCGGTGCTGGCCCGCACCGAACGGGCACTGCAGATGCTGGCGACCCAGTCGGCGCAGCTCCACACGTCGATCGTGCACCTCGAGCACCGCGTCGACGCCATGTCACAGGCGATGCAGGACCGGTTCGACGCCGCCAGTCACGAGGACGTGATCAAGGCACGCCTCCACACGGCCAAGGTCGCCGCCGAACTCTCCCGCCTCGAGATCAACGTCGCGGCCCGTATCGACCAGGTCCGCGACGAGGCCCGGGGCAGGGCCGAGATCGACCTCCGGCGGCCGACCCCGGTCGACACCGGCTTCTAGCGAGCCTCGGCCCACACCCGCCAGTTCGGGGGTGCCAGCGCTTCCTCCTGCTCGACCGTCGTGGTCGTGGCCTCGGCGGGCGTCGTGGTCGTGGTCGTGGACTGGGCCAGGAGCTCCAGCGCCTCGCCGACCTTCTCCTCGGCCTCGTCGTTCTTCGACTGGTAGGTCCCCAGGTCGCCGTCGGCCAGTGCTGCTCGTGACTCCTGGAAGAGCACCTCGGCCTCCTCGAGCAACCGGGCCGCTCGTTCGTTCACGCCGAGCTCCGGGTCGGGGTCCGCTGGCGTCTCGCCGGGGTCGTCAGGACCGGGATCCGGTTCATCGACGATCTCGTCGAGGTTCGGCACCTCGTCGAAGAGCTGCCCGAGCGCTCCGGCCAGGGTGTCGGAGATGGCGACGTCGGACTCGTAGAACGCGACGACCTTCTTGAGCTCGGGGATCCGGACCTGGTCGGACTCGACGTAGAAGGGCCGCACGTACACGAGGGCGTTGTCGACCGGGACGAGGATCAAGTTGCCGAACTTGACCTCCGACCCGCTGCCGCCCAGCAGCGTCTGCTGCTCGGACACCGTCGGGTCGGACTGGATGGCGTCGGCGACGATGGCCGGGCCGTCGGGGCGGTTCTGGCGTGGCATCTCGTAGCTCACCAGCTCGCCGTAGTGCCCCGGATCCGACCGAGCGACCATGAAGGCGGTCAACAGCTGGTTCTGGTCGTTGCCCACGGGCACGAACGTGCGGAGCATCACGAACTCCGCGCGCTCCTCGCCGGGGAGCTGCGTGAGCAGGTAGTAGGGATCGATCCGGGCACCGACCGACGGGCCGACCGGTTGGCCGGCCGCGTTGGTCGTCTGTGTCGCCGGACCGGCACCGGCAGTCCCGGGGTCGAGCGCCACGTTCCAGGCGTCGTTGTTGTTGTAGAAGGTGCTGGCGTTGGTGACGTGGTAGTCGCCCCACATGTTCGTCTGGACCCGGAAGAGGTCCTCGGGGTAGCGCAGGTTGTCCACGAGGTCGTCGGGCATCTCGTCGAAGTCGGTGAACAGCTCCGGGAAGGCACTGCGCCACGCCCGCACGACCGGGTCCTCGTCGTCGATGACGTAGAAGTCGACGGTGCCGTCGTACGCGTCGACCACGGCCTTGACCGAGTTGCGGACGTAGTTGAACCGGCCGTCGAGCCCGGTGGACCCGGGGAGGCCGCTGTTGTCGGCCCGTTGGGCGTACGGGTAGCGGTCGCTCGTCGTGTAGGCGTCGAGGATCCAGACGATCTCGCCGGCGTCGTTGATCACCGGATACGGGTCGGCGTCGAACTCGAGGAACGGTGCCAGGGTCTCGGCCCGTTCGCGCACGTCGCGGATGTAGTGGATCTTCGAGTCGCCGTCGATCAGGTCGGAGATCAACGGGTTGTAGTCACCGAAACGCAGGGCGAAGGCGGCCTTGTCGAGGAACCCGCCGATGTCCACACCGTCGGGGCCGGCGTAGACCGTGTTGGTCGTGTCCGCACCGTCCTGGTAGTCGAGTTCCTCCCGGGTGCCGCCCGTGATCACGTAGCCGGCGAGGTTCTCGCCGAAGTAGATCTGCGGACGGTTCAGCTCGAGGTCGGTGTTCTCCTTGACCGGGACCTGTTGGAGCGCGAAGTCCGGGCGCCCCTGGGCGGTCTTCGTCGTACCCGATGCGAGCACCATGCCGTAGCCGTGCGTGTAGATGATGTGCTCGGCCTCCCACGACGACTGCGGCAACCCGGAGGTGTCGAGGTCACGAGCCGAGAGCACGACCTGCCGGAGCGCACCGTCGATCTCGTAACGGTCGACGTCGACGTCGTTGAGCGTGTAGTACGGCAGCAACTCCTCGAGCCGCGGGAACGTCTGGCCCAGGACGACCGACGACGGGTCCCACAACCGGATGTTCTGCACCGTCTCGATGTTGTCCGAGAGGTTCACGTCGGCTTCGTCGCGGGTCAGGTCGTAGTCGGTCGTGGTGACCTCGGCGAGACCGAGGGCGTCGCGGGTGGCCGCGATGTTGCGGTCGATGTACTCGCTCTCCTTGGACAACTCGTTGGGCGACACCTGGAAGCGCTGGATCACCTGCGGGTAGATGCCCCCGGCGACCACGGCGACGAGGCCCCAGAGCCCGACACCGAGGATCGGCAGCACCCAGCCCCGACGCCAGATGTTGACGATGAAGAGCGCGAACGAGGCGACGGAGATCAGGATCAACAGATTGAGGACCGGCAGCTGGGCGTTGACGTCCGTGAACCCTGCACCGTCGACCACGCCGCGGGTCGACGTGGTGAGCTCGTAGCGCTCGAGCATGTAGCCCGCAGCCCGGATCAGCGCGAGCACGCCGAGGAGGACCGACATGTGGGCCTTCACCTGCGAGGTCACCTTGGGGCTGATCGTGCCCGGCCCTGTCGGCTGGACCCGGATGCCGCCGTTGGCGAAGTGGGCGGCGATGGTCACCACCACGATGATCAGCACCGAGGCGAACGCCCAGTCGGTCACCGACTTCAGGAACGGGAGCTTGAAGACGTAGAAGCCGATGTCGGTGGAGAACTGCGCATCGGACATGCCCCAGTCACCACCGTTGGTGAAGAGCAGCCACTCACGCCACTCCTGGCTCATGCCGGTGCCGATGAGCAGCGCCAGGACGAACGCGACGGCGAGACGGAACAGGCCCGTGCGGTTGCCGATGGCCTCACGGAAGCGATCGAGCGCCTCCTGTTCGGGACCAGCCGGCGGGAACTTCGGGGCCAGCCGGTCGGCGATGTAGAGGTTCACCCAACACATGGCGAAGAACGTCGCGACGAAGATCACGGCGAGCGAGATCTTCGCGCCCAGGACGCCGGACCAGACGCCGTCGTAGCCGAGGGAGTCGAACCACAAGAAGTCGGTGTAGAAGCCGGCGATGCCCCGGAGCGAGGTGATCAGGAAGAACAGGGCGATGGCGGCGACGATGAGGATCGTGCGACCGCGGTTCGAACCCGTGCCACTGGGGCGGGGGTCACGACGGCGGGGCTGGGGCATGTCAGACGGGGGACGCATGTGGCGTCTGAGCCTACCGACGGGCGGTCACGACCCCTGCGCGAGACGCGCGAGAGCTACGCGTCGACGGCGAGGAGGCACCGGCAGCCCGGATGGGCCTGCGGGCACGCGTCGCCGGTCGGGAACGTCTCGCCCTTCACGACCGTCCCGGCCAGCGCATTGTCCTGGGCGTCAGGGCACGGGCCCTGGTCGGGGTCGATCAACCAGCGGAGCCGGGCACCGTCGGGTGCTGCCGCCAACTGTCCGGCCGCATACGCCGACAGGAGGGCGTCGGACACCGCGGGGCCGATCCGTTCGACCTTCCACTCGCGGTAGAGGGCCCGGAGTCGTTCGTCGAGGGCGTCGGCGTCACCGTCGACGTCGGCGGCACTGTCCTCGATCCGGCGACGGAACGGATCGACGATCGACTCGGCCAGGGCGACGGCCAGCGCGCCCACATCGGTCTCGGACGCGACGTGGTCACCGGTCGAGCTGCCCGCCTGCGCTGCGGCAGCGAGTCCGTCGATCGCCACGTCGGTGTAACCCTCGACCTGCGTGTCCCGGGCCGGCAACAGCTCGTCGGCATCGGTCGACTCGCTCTGACGGAGTGCGTCGAGCACGGCGTTCTGCTCGTCGGCCAGGTGCCGCTTGAGCGCGCGCGACAACGTCTTGTCGAGCTTGGCGACGACCTCGGCTCGGTGTTCGTGGATCGGTCCGGTCGCCAACAACTCGACAGGGACCCGGTCGGCGCCGCCGCTGGCTTCGGCGTCCACCAGAGCCTCGTCCGGGATCTCGTCCGCGACCTCATCTGGGACCTCATCTGGGACCTCGTCCGCGACCTGCGAGGGGACCTCGGTCTCCGGAGCGGCGCTGGGCTCGTCCTCGGCGAGCGCGTCCGGCTCGTCCGGCGCGGGTTCGCCCGCCGACAGGACCTGCTGGGCGCGGGCCACCGATTCCGCCCGCTCCGAGCGGATCCGCTCGAACAACGCTTCCACGTCGTCGGCACCGGACTCCTCGACGACCGCGGACTCGGCCGGCTCGGCCGGC
>JBFIHN010000183.1:0-6989 GCA_041601775.1 Acidimicrobiales bacterium | reverse complement strand
GCGACGACCTCGGCATCGACGTACACGTCGCCGGGGAGGTTCACGATGAGCGCGAACCGTGCGTCGTCGTCGTCGGCGGTGACGGCGTGGCCGGCGAGGCCGCTCACGTGGTTGAGCGTGCCCGTCTTGGCGCGGACGCGGCCGACGAGCTCGCTGTCGACCCATCGGTCCGCCAGGGTGCCCGACTCGCCGGCGACGGCGAGACCGGCGTCGACCACGGCTGCGGTGTCGTCGTGGTCGAGGACGTCGACCACGAAGGAGCAGGTGACCTGGTCCTCCACGGCCAGCCCGGAGCCGTCGACCACGGTGGTCTCACCGAGGTCGAGCCCGGCGTCGTGGAGCACGGAGGTGATCGCGGTCTGGCCACCGGCGAAGCTGCCCGACCCTGCGACCTGTGTGCCCAACTCCTTCAGCAACAGCTCGGCGGTGTTGTTGTCCGACTCCTGCAGCATCTGGGCCACGATGTCGGCCATCGGCGGCGATCGGTGGCTGGCGAGGACGGTGGCGCCCGGTGGTGTCACGCCGCTGACCGGATCGGCGGTGACGACGACGCCCCGCTCCCGGAGCAGGTCGGTGAGGACACGTGCCGCGTAGGCCGCGGGATCGGACGCGGCGCCGAAGACCCCGGTCTCGTCGGGGAAGTAGGCGAAGCCGTCGTTGACCGACAGCGCGCTCAGCGGTCCGATCTGCCCCTGGGCGAGGAAGCGAGACGGCCACACCGGGTTGTAGCGCACGTCGTCGTAGCGACGATCGTCCCCGACGACGCCGCCGTCGACGATGCGCACACCGGCAGCCACGACGGCGTCGGCGAGGAGGGCCAGATCGCTGGCGATCTGGGGCTGGTTCCGCTCACGAGCGACGTAGGGAGCCGTCGAGAGGACGGGATCACCGCTCCCCCGCAGATGGAGGTCGCCGGCGACCACGCCGTCGACCACTGGAGGCCCGAGCACATCGGTCTGGTACGTCGCCTCCGGACCGAGCGCCACGAGCACCGCGGTGGCCGTCAGGAGCTTCTGGAGAGACGCGGGAGTCTGTGGGTCGTCACCGCGATGGGCGTAGTGGACGTCTCCGGTACGGACCGTCAGACACGTGTCGTCGGGTTGGGTCGCGACGAACTCGTCGAGTCGGGCGACGAGACGGGCGTCGGCCGACCGGCGAAGGAGCGGGTCGAGCGAGCGACGGACCGAGAGGACCGGCGTGGCGGCGAACTCGACGGCGACGGCGTCTCGCACCGGCGGCCCGTCGACGCGGAGGACCGCACCGATCGCTCCGACCAGCACCGACGACAGGACCGCCGCCGGCGCCCATCGGACCAGGACGCCGAGGCGCCTCGGCGGGTCAGCCGAGTCCACGGGCGTCGCGCCACCGGCGATACCGCCACAGGTGATCGAGGGCGGTGACCGCTCGATTCGCCGACGCGTACGCGAGGCGACCTCGCTCGCGCACCGTTCGAGGTCCGGGGTTGTCCGGATGGGTCACCGCGAGCTCGGTCGCGATGAGGACCGGCTTCCCGTAGGTGTCGCTGGCATCGCACGCGGCCTCGGCATAGCGGGCGTCCTGGCGTTCGTGGAACCCGGCCATGCGTTCGATGCCGTGGTCCGGGTAGAAGCCACCGGTACGCAACAGCGCGGCCTGGTTCGACTGGATGCCGATGCCGAGATACAGCACCGCGTCGACCTCGGGGTGGGCCGTGACCAGCGAGATGATCTCCGGGATCGTGTCGCGGGTCTCGCCGCCGGCGAGATCGATCGGGTTGTTCCTGCTCCAGCGGGGCGGCAGCAGCGAGTCGATCGAGTCGTAGAGGTCGGCTGGCAGCTCGGCGAGCTCGAGGTCGGTTCCGGCGATGGCGTCGGCGGCGGCGACACCCCAACCGCCGACGGTGGTGAGGACCACGACCTTGTTCCCCTTGGGAAGTGGCTGGGTCGCGAAGGTCGCGGCGGCCTCGAACGCCTCCTCGACGGTGGGTGTCCGCGTGATACCCGCCTGACGCGCCATGCCGTCGAAGACCCGGTCGTCGCTGGCCAGCGACCCCGTGTGGCTGGCCGCGGCCTTCTGTCCACCCGCGGTGGCTCCGCCCTTGACCACGACCACCGGCTTGCGCTCGGCGACCGACCGCATCGCTTCGGCGAAGGCCCGCCCGTCCTGGACCCCCTCGACGTAGGCGAGGCCGACGGCGGTGGCGGCGTCGTCCGCGTAGTAGTCGAGATAGTCGGAGATGCCCACGCACACGGCGTTGCCGGCAGAGATGCCCCGCGACAGCCCCACGCCGGTCTGCACCGCGTAGTTCTCGAACGACGACACGAAGTTCCCCGACTGACTCGCCACGCCGATCCGGCCCGCCGGAGGGATGGGGGCGACGATCTGTGCGCACAGCCGAGCCGGGCTCGACACGACGCCCTGACCGTTGGGGCCCGCCACGAGGAGACCCAACTCGTCGGCCAGCGCGACGAGTTCGTCCTGCGCCTTCTGGCCGGCCTCGCCCGCCTCGCCGTACCCGGCCGAGGTGATGAACGCCGCGCGCACGCCGATCGATGCCGCGTCGCGGAGGATCTGGGGATTGGCCTTGGCCGGCGTGCACAGGAAGATGAGGTCGGCCTCGCCCGCCGGGAGCTCGGCCACGGACGGGACCGTGGGGACGCCGAGTACATCGGTGCCCTCGAGGTTGGTGGCGAAGATCTTGCCCGGGTAACCGCCGGCGAGGAGGTTGTGCAGCGTGACGAACCCGAACTTGCCCGGGTGCGTCGACGCTCCGGCGATGATGACGCCTCGGGGCTCGAAGAGCGCGGTGAACTGTTCCGTGGTGGGCATCAGTTCGCTCCCAGTTCGACGAGGGCGTCGACGGCGACGGGCGCACCGTCCGCGGTGACGATCAAGGGATTGCAGTCCGCGCTGACGATCCGTGGATCATCGGTCGCTGCGCCGGACAAGGCGAGCAGGACCGCAGCCAACTGTTCGCGATCCACCGCGGCCTCACCCCGGAACTCGCCGAGGAGGCGCTGCGTGTCGAGATCGTCGATCATGTCGGCGGCATCGACCGCGTCGATGGGGACCAGACGGAAGGTCACGTCGGCGACGGCCTCGGCGAGGATCCCACCGACTCCGAGCATCACGGTCATGCCGAACTGGGGGTCGCGGTGGAGTCCGGCGATGAACTCCCGGTTGCCCTTGATCATCGGGGCGACGAGGAGGTGGACCGCACCGTCAGCGGGCGTCGCTGCGGCGAGCAGGTCGGTCGCCGCCGTCCGCACGGCAGCATCGTCCGCCAGGCCGAGGCGGACCAGTCCCCGTTCGGTCTTGTGGGCGATCGAGTCGCCGCCGAGCTTCACGACGACGGGGTGACCGAGCTCCGCAGCAGCAGCGACCGCGTCGTCGACCGAGTCGACGACCTTCTCTGCTGCGATGGGGAGTCCGTGGGATGCGAGGAGGGCCTTCGAGTCGGCCTCGGACAGAGTGGGCACGGCGGGCAACCGTAGTGGCGTCATCCGGCCGAACCCGGTTCGGTCAGGGCTCGAGCGCGGCGCGGAAGAACTCGCGGATGTGGTCGCGGCGTCGTTCGATGAGTCGTGGAGCCAAGGGATCCTCGCCGAGGAGGCCTTCGATGAACGGCAGGTCCGAGAAGTACGAGAGCACGGCGCCGAGCCCGGAGATCACCATCTGTTCGGGATCCTGCACACGGAACGTGCCCGCCTTCATCTGGCTCTCGAGGAACCCGACGGCCTGTTCGAACATCGGCCGCAGCGTCGCTCCGAGGTCGACGCCGAAGTGACCGCCGTCGAGCGCTTCGCGCCGGACGAGACGGACCAGGTCGGGGTTCTCGGCGAAGAACTCGAACCCGGCGGTGAGGCCGCGGTCGAACTTGGCCCAGCCCTCGCCGGGTCCGTCGACCGATTCCTCGACCTTGACGAACCACTCTGCGAGCAGCCGCTCGAACACCGCCGTGTACAGCTCGTCCTTGTTCGGGAAGTGGTGCAGGAGGCTCGCCTTCGCGATGCCGACGACGCTCGCGATGTCGCCGATCGACGCGCCCGCATAGCCTCGTTCGGCGAAGGCGGTACGAGAGGCGTCGAGAATCGCCTCCCGGGTGGACCCCGGGTCTCGTCCCGCCTCGTGTACAGCCACGGCGGCAGGCTACCTGTCGTCGGCCGCGGCACCCGCCGGTAGGTTTCGGACATGGACGTCGTTGCAGCACTCTTCTTCGAGGACATGGACACCAAGCAGGCCTTCGCCGACGGGCCGACGGCGCTCGACCTCGGTGGCGTCCACTTCTCGGCCGCTCCCCCGGAACCGCCTCCGGTCACCATGGCGCCGCACATGATCGTGCTCGTCCGCTGCGCCGAGGACGAGAAGGGCGCGGGGGCCCTCGAGGTGCGCTTCCTCTCCGGCGACGAGCAGGTGGCGCGCAACGTCCAGGCGCTGCAGGTCGAGCCGGGCAAGTTCGCGTACCGACTGGTCCGGGCCGAGCTCCCCTTCGAGGACTACGGGACGATCGAGGCCCACGTGCGCATCGACGACGGCCACGTCACCGTCGTGCCCTACACGCTGGTTCCTCGGGTCGCCTGACCCGGTGCCCTTCGCGGCGGCGCTGTCCGAGCACCCGATCGCAGCGGCAGCCGCCGGTGAGGTCCTGGGGACGATCCTCGAACACGGCGGGGTCGGACCCGATCTCGCCGTGGTCTTCGCCAGCTCGGCGCACGTCGAGTTCCTGGGCGAGATCTCGGCCGCCATCGAGGCGGTGTTGCGGCCACGGACCCTGGTGGGCGCAGCGACCACCGCCGTGGTCGGTGGCCGCCGAGAGGTCGAAGGAGTCCCGGCATTGTCGGTCTGGGCTGCCTGGGCCGGTCCGATGCCGGGTGTCCGGGTCGCCGCCGACCCCGACGCCGCCCTGGCGGCGATCGGCGCCGATCTGCCCGTCGGGGCAACGCTGCTCTTGTTGGCCGATCCCCGGTCGTTCCCGGCCGAGACGGTCGTGGACGAGCTGGCGTGGCGGCGGCCCGACGTGTCGGTGGTCGGTGGTCTCGCCTCGACCGCCGGCGTCGGCCGCGGGAACGTCGGCAGTGTGCTCCTCCTCGGCGGGGACGTCCACCGAGACGGTGCGGTCGGGGTCGTGATCCCCGGCGAGCACGTCGTGGCGCCGGTGGTGAGCCAGGGCTGTCGCCCGATCGGCGACGTGATGGCCGTGACGGCAGCCGACCGGCACTTCGTCCTGGAGTTGGCTGGCAGGCCGGCCCTCGAGCGGTTGACCGAGGTGACGGGATCGGCCTCGCCCGCCGACCGAGCGCTCCTGCAGCGCGGTCTCCACCTCGGTGTCGTCGTCAACGAGACGAAGGACGACTTCACCTCGGACGACTTCCTGGTGCGCCCCGTGCTCGGCGGCGACCGCGGGCGCGGTGTGCTCGCGATCGGTGCCGACCTCGCCGTCGGATCGGCCGTGCAGTTCCACGTCCGTGATCCCGCCTCGGCCCACGTCGACCTGTGCGACAAGCTCCAGGACGTCCGTGGCGACGGTGCGCTCCTCTTCAGCGGCGACGGACGGGGACGGGCGCTCTTCGGCGCCGACGACCACGACGCCTCGACCGTCGCGGAACTGCTCGGTACCGACGCTGTGGCGGGCATGTTCTGCGACCGGGAGCTCGGCCCCGTGGGGGGACGGAACTTCGTCCACGACGACGCGTCGTCGATCCTGGTTCTCGCCGACATCTGAGCGCGGCCCCGGACCGGGCGTGTCCGGACAGGGTCTAAGGTTGGAGGCTCACCCGGCAGCGGGCGTAACGGGCCCTTCCATCTTCAGGAGACAGACAGTGATTGACCCGGACCTGGAGCGGCGATCGATCGATGTGATCAGGGGGCTGTCGATGGACGCGCCCCACGCCGCCAACAGTGGTCACCAGGGCACCGCCATGGCGCTCGCCCCGCTCGCACACGTCCTGTGGACGCGTGTGATGACCTACGACGCGGCCGACCCGGACTGGCCCGACCGCGACCGCTTCATCCTCTCGGCCGGGCATGCGAGCATCCTCCAGTACTCGCTCCTCCACCTGACGGGGTTCGGTCTCACGCTCGACGACCTCCGCGACTTCCGTCAGTGGGGCTCGCGGACCCCCGGTCACCCCGAGTACGGCCACACCCGCGGCGTCGAGGTCACGACCGGCCCGCTCGGTCAGGGCTTCGCGAACGCCGTCGGGATGGCGTTGGCCGAGCGCTGGCTCGCCGCCCGCTTCGGCGCCGACCTCTTCGATCACCACACCTTCGTGATCGCCGGCGACGGCGACCTCCAAGAGGGCGTCAGCCACGAAGCCGCCTCCCTCGCCGGACACCAGCGCCTCGGCAAGCTCGTCGTCGTCTACGACGACAACCACGTCTCGATCGACGGCGCGACCGAGCTGTCGCTGTCCGACGACGCGGCACAGCGTTTCCGTGGCTACGGCTGGGACGTCGACGAGATCGGTGAGGTCGCCGAAGACCTCGACGCGCTCGAGGCCGCCCTGCTCCGGGCCAAGACCACCGACGCGCCGACCCTCATCGTCCTCCGGAGCCACATCGGCCACCCGTCGCCGTCGCTGACCGACGCACCAGCGGCGCACGGACTCGCGTTCGGCGCCGAGGAGATCACCGAGGCCAAGGCCGCGATGGGCCTGCCCGACGAACCGTTCGTCGTTCCCGACGAGGTGCATGCCATGTACCGCGCCGCCGGTGAACGTGGGCGCGCAGCCCGCGAGGCGTGGGAGAAGCGGCTCGCGGCGTTCGGCGGTGACCGGGCCGCGCTCGACTGCTGCCTCGACGCCGAAGGCATGCCCGGCTGGGAGCAGTCGATTCCGACCTTCGGGCCGGAGGAGAAGCTCGCCACCCGGCAAGCGTCCGGCAAGATCCTGCAGGCGCTCGTCGACGACGTCCCCGGGCTCCTCGGTGGTGGCGCGGACCTCACCGGCAACACCGGCACCACGATCAGCGGCGCCGGGGTCATGAGCGCCGCCGAGCCCGCAGGCCGTCAG
>JBFIHN010000182.1:0-7052 GCA_041601775.1 Acidimicrobiales bacterium | reverse complement strand
CTTCGGGAGCGGGGGAGCGCTCAGCTACGGACGGGCTGCCCCCAGCCTCCACTCGTCCGATCCGACCGAGGTGGGGGCCGCCGTGCGGGTCGGGCCGGGTCAGATGCCGGTGTTCGGCCCCGACACCATCACCGACGAGGAACTCGACGACGTCGCCGCCTACGTCGAGGTGCTCCGCACGCCGGACAATCCCGGCGGTCTCCAGATCGGACGCAACGGCCCGGTACCGGAGGGCTTCGTGATCTGGTTGTTCGGGATCGGTGGCCTGTTGCTGGTCCTCGCCTGGATCGGCGGACGGTCACCGATCTCGGACGGCTCGGCTGACGAGGAGGTGCGGTGACCAACCCCGACCCTGCGGCCCCGTCCCGGCCCGGTGATGCCAACCCCGGCGTCGACGCTGACCGAGCAGAACGGGTCGTGGCCGGCGCCTTCGGTCTCGCTGTCCTCGCGGCCATCGGCCTGGGCGTGACCTACTGGCGTGGAGGCCAGACGCAGGTCGAGGGCGTCCTGCTCGCCACCGCCTTCGCGAGCATCGGCGTGGGGATCGTCGTGTGGGCGAAGGCCTTCATGCCCGACGACGAGGTCACCGAGGAACGCAAGTCGGTCGCCTCCGACGAGGCCGACGTGGCGGCCTTCACCGCCGACTTCGAAGCAGGAACCACCGGTCTGAAGCGTCGCCGGTTGCTCACGACCCTGGCCGGGGCAGCGTTCGCTGCCCTCGGTGGGGCGCTGTTGTTCCCGATCCGGTCGCTCGGTCCCAAGCCGGGCCGGGATCTCAAGGTGACGCCGTACGCGGGGGAACCGAAGCGGCTCGTGACCGAGAACGGCCAGCCGATCCGGCCCGACGAGTTGCCGGTCGACGGCGTGCTCACGGTGTGGCCCGAGGGGCACACCGACGCAGCGGATGCGCCCACCTTGTTGATCCGCACCCGGCCGACCCAGGAACTCCGGCTCCAGGGCGAGAAGGTCGGCTGGGTCGTCGGCGACGTGATCGCCTACTCGAAGCTCTGCACCCACGTGGGTTGTCCGGTCGGGCTCTACCAGGCCGAGGAGGGGCTCCTGTTGTGCCCCTGCCACCAGTCGACGTTCGACGTCCTCGACGGCGCTCGTCCCGTCTTCGGACCGGCGGCACGACCGCTGCCGCAACTCCCGCTGGCCGTCGACGACGACGGGTTCCTCATCGCCACGGGCGACTTCGAGGCGCCGGTCGGTCCGGGTTTCTGGGACCGGGGTCGCTGAGGTGGCGGACGCACGGCTCGGCCACCGGACGGTGACCCACCGACTGGCTCGCTGGGTCGACGACCGTCTCGGCACGGCGCGCTTCGCCCGCACCGCGCTCAACAAGGTGTTCCCCGACCACTGGTCGTTCCTGCTCGGCGAGCTGGCGCTCTACAGCTTCGTGATCCTGTTGCTCACCGGCACCTATCTGACGTTCTTCTTCGACGCCAGCCAGAACCTGGTCACCTATCAGGGAAGCTACGGGCCGCTCCGCGGCGTCGAGATGACCGATGCGTACCGATCGGCCCTCGACATCAGCTTCGACGTCCGCGCCGGACTGGTGATGCGCCAGATCCACCACTGGGCGGCGTTGCTCTTCGTGGCGTCGATGGTCGTCCACCTCGGTCGGGTGTTCTTCACCGGTGGGTTCCGTCGACCGCGAGAGATCAACTGGATCATCGGCATCACCATGTTGATCCTGGGGATCTTCAACGGGTTCGCGGGGTACTCGCTGCTCGACGACCAGTTGTCGGGGACCGGGCTGCGGATCGCGTACTCGATCACCCTGTCGATCCCGGTGGCCGGCACGTGGCTCGCGTCGCTCCTCTTCGGCGGCGAGTTCCCCGGACCGGACATCATCAGTCGTCTCTACGTCATCCACATCCTCCTGCTGCCGGCGGCGATCGCCGTCCTGCTCAGCGCCCATCTGGCCCTGGTCGTGCGGCACAAGCACACCCAGTTCCCCGGGCCGGGACGGACCAACGAGAACGTCGTCGGCGAGCGGGCGTTCCCCACCTACGCCGCCAAGGCACTCGGGGTCTTCTTCCTCACGGCAGCGTTCCTCGCCCTCCTCGGCGGCGTGGTGGAGATCAACCCGATCTGGATCTACGGGCCCTTCGAGCCCGCCGACGTGAGCGCGGCGAGCCAACCCGACTGGTACATGGGTTGGCTCGACGGGGCGCTGCGCATCTTCCCCAACTGGGAGATCCGCGCCTTCGGGTTCGAGGTCCCCAACCCGTTCTTCCCCGCGGTGCTCCTCGCCGGGGTCACGTTCGGACTGCTCTATGCGTGGCCGTTCCTCGAGGCGCGCGTGACCGGCGATCATGCCGAGCACCACCTGGCCGATCGTCCACGGCAGCGGCCGGTGCGCACCGGTCTCGGCGTGGCCGCCCTCGGGTTCTACATCGTGATGTTCCTCGGCGGTGCCGCCGACATCATCGCCACCACGTTCGGCCTGTCGGTCAACTCCGTGTTGTGGACGTTCCGGTTCGCCGCGCTCGGCGTACCCCCGGTGTTCGGATACGTCACCTACCGCCTGTGCGTCGAGTTGAGCCTGCGCGACGGTCTGCCGCTGCGTTCGCAGGTCACGTTCGGGCAGATCACCGGCCGCCTCCGGCGCGGGACCTGACACGCGTGAGCGACGCGCGTCCGTCAGGTGCGGGCGCGGGACTGGCGGATGAATCCGACGACACCGGCGGTCAGCACGACCAGGCCGGGGACGAGGAACCAGATGCCGAGGACGAGACCGTTGGTGATGAGGAACGCGGCGACGCCGATCCAGAAGGGCCAGATGCTCGAGTGCGGCAGGTACATGCCGTCGTCGGTCACGGCGTCGTCGGTCGCGGAGGCCCGGTCCTGGAACCAGAGGAAGGTGCCGCAGACGAGCGACAGGCACGCCGCCAGGGCCAACATGACCGACCCGGCCTCCTCGTACGCGGCCACGGCATAGATCGCGGCCATCACGGCGACGGCCGCGCCGATGGCGAAGAAGATGCGGCTCTGGACCCGCACCTGGCCGGCGTCGGTCGACTCGCCGGTATCCATCAGTGGCCCTCGATCACCAGGTCGGGATGGTGGTCGTCCCAGACCGGGCGGTTGGACCGGATCGGCGGGAGCGGGCGGAGGAAGTTCTCGGTCGGCGGGGGAGACGACGTCGCCCACTCGAGCGTGTGACCACCCCAGGGGTCGTCGCCGGCGACCGCTCCGTGTCGCCACGACCGCCAGGCGTTCCACAGGAACGGCACGGTGGAGGCGCCGAGGAGTCCGGCACCGACGGACGAGACGAGGTTCATCCAGTCGAAGCCGTAGGCGTCGAGGTAGTCGGGTACCCGGCGGGGCATGCCCTGGAGTCCGAGCACGTGCTGGATGGCGAAGGTGAGGTGGAATCCGACGAAGGTCATCCAGAAGTGGACCTTGCCCAATCCCTCGCCCAGCATCCGACCGGTCACCTTGGGGAACCAGTGGTACACGCCGGCGAAGAGCGCGAAGACCGATCCGCCGAAGAGCACGTAGTGCATGTGGGCCACCACGAAGTAGGTGTCGGTCACGGCGAAGTCGATCGGCGCAGTCGCGAGCAGGACGCCGGTCAGGCCGCCGAGGAGGAACGTGAAGATGAACCCGACGGCGAACAGCATCGGGGTCGGGAAGACGATCTGTCCGCCCCAGAGCGTGCCGATCCAGTTGAAGATCTTCACGCCCGTCGGGACGGCGATGAGCATCGAGAACGCGGTGAAGAACGGGAGGCTGACGGCGCCGGTGACGAACATGTGGTGGGCCCACACGCCAACCGACAGGGCGGCGATGGCGATGGTGGCGAAGACGAGGCCGGCATAGCCGAAGACCGGTCGACGGGCGTGCACGGGGAGGACCTCGGTGATCACCCCGAAGTAGGGGAGGACCACGATGTAGACCTCGGGGTGGCCGAAGAACCAGAACAGGTGCTGCCACAGGATCGGCTGGCCGCCGTTGGCGATGTCGAAGATGTGGGCACCGAAGTGTCGGTCGGCGAACAGCATGGCCGCGGCGGCCGTCAGCATCGGGAAGGCGATGAGGACGAGGATGCTCGTGACCAGCATGTTCCAGGTGAAGATCGGCATCCGGAACATCGTCATCCCCGGTGCACGCATGGTGAGCACGGTCGCCACGACGTTGACCGCGGTGAGCACCCCGGAGAGCCCGGTCAGGACGAGGGCGATGATCCACAGGTCGCCGCCGACGCCCGGCGAGCGGATCACCGACGACAGCGGCGAGTAACCGGTCCAGCCGAAGTCGGCCGCCCCGTCGGCGGTGAGGAAGCCCGACAGCATGGTCAACCCGCCGAAGAGGAAGAACCAGTAGCTCAGGGCGTTGAGTCGCGGGAAGGCCATGTCCCGCGCACCGATGTGCAGAGGGACGAAGTAGTTGGCGACACCGAACGCGAACGGCCCGATGAAGAGGAACAACATGATGCTGCCGTGCATCGTGAACAGTTCGTTGTAGGTGGCGTTGCCGACGACCTGTTGGCCGGGTTCGGCGAGTTCGGTGCGGATGAGCAGCGCCAGTGCCCCGCCCGCGAGGTAGAAGGCGAACGCGGTCAGCATGTACGCGATGCCGATGCGCTTGTGGTCGGTCGTGGTCAGGAAGGCCAGCAGCCCCGTGGCCGCGCGATGGGGTGGCGGGGCCGAGGTGTCGGTCGGGCGGTCGTCGAGGAGGGTCATGGTGTGGCGTCCGCCAACCAGTCGTCGAACTCGTCGGCCGGGAGCACCCGGACGAGGAAGCGCATGCGGCCGTGGTCGAGCCCGCAGTACTCGGCGCACACGCCGTCGAAGGTCCCGACCGCAGTCGGGGTCACGTCGATGGCGTTGTCGACGCCGGGGATCATGTCCCGTTTGACCAGGAAGTCGGGGACCCAGAACGAGTGGATCACATCGGCGGTCCGGAGTTCGAGGCGAGTGGTGCGGCCGAGGGGCAGGACCAGTTCCGGCAGCCCCTGCTCGGGGGATCCGGTGATCGCGCGGTCGGCGTCGAGATAGGTGAACTGCCACTGCCACTGGAATCCGGTGACGTCGACGACCAGGTCGGGCTGGTCGGACTCCGCGCTGACCCGGTCCTCGGTGCGGACGCTGAACACGAAGAGGACCGAGACGATCACCAGCGGGACCGCGGTGTAGAAGACCTCGACGGGGATGTTGTAGGGCTTCTGACTCGGGATCGTGTCGTCGCTCCGTCGGCGGAAGCGCACCACGACGTAGACGAGCAACACGGTGACGAAGACGCCGACCCCGGTGGCCACCGCCGCGAACCAGCGGTACAGGTCGTAGACCTCGCGGCCCTGCTCGGTGGCCGGGGACGGCGCACCGAAGGACGGCAGCGCACACGACGAGAGGCCGAGCACGATGACGGCGAGAAGTGCGATGCGACGATGCATCGGCGGCGAACCTACACCGGCGTGTCGGGTCGGCGGACCGTCGACCGCGACCAGCGGTGGCTGTCGCTGCGTGGTCGTGATCGAGGTCGTGGTCGGGGAGACAGGATTCGAACCTGCGACCCCCTGCTCCCAAAGCAGGTGCGCTACCGGGCTGCGCCACTCCCCGTGGGCCGGAGCGATCGTACACGGCGCCCCGTCGGCGATCGCGGTGCGAAGATTTCGCCCCGGTGCACGCCTCGTGGCGTTACTGGTGGTACGTGCAGGTCAGCCGGTGTGCGAACGGGTCGTCGACGACGCCGCGCCCACGCGAAGTGACGCGAATGCCGCCGATTGCGGTTGACGAATCGGACAAATCGACCTAAAACGTGCTCCGCAATCGATCGCGACGTGGGCCTGGTGCCCGCAGCGTGCCGGGCAACAAGGGTGGGCGTTCAAGTCTTGAGCACACGGATCGGGTTCTCGGGACCCGACGCAGCCAGCGATGGAGCGGGAGCGTCACCCGGCGTCGTCATCCGGCTCACCGTGTTGGTCGCCTGCTTCTCGATGCTGGCGAGCGCGTTCGCTCCGCCGGCGGTCGCCGCTTCCGAACGTGACCGAGCGGCGGGTGCACTCGCCGAAGTCGAAGCCCAACTGATCCGGCGATCCGCCGAGGTCGAGGCCGAGCGTCGAGCGGCCGCACAACAGGCGCTCGACGCCGAGATCGAGGCGCTGGTCGACGACCAGGAGCAGGTGCTCCGCCAAGCCCACGAAGCGTCGATGGCCGACATCGCCGCCTCGGGCGCGGAGGCGGTCGACATCGTGCGCGACGGCGACTTCCGGGTCATCGCCGACCGGATCGTCGAGGCGGCGCTGACCGCGCCGGAAGGTCCGCAGCGAGACCGTGCGATCCAGGTCGCGCTCCACGAGGTCGTCGTCGAGCGGGCGCAGGCCGCGCTCGACCAACTCGACGCCGATCGGGCCTACGTCGTCGACGTCGAGGAACGGGCCGCGCTCGATGCCCGTCGGGCTGCCGTCCAGCAATACGTCGACGTCCTCGAGGACGCGAACCCACTCTCGCAGGCCGTCGTCCAGCTCATGGAGGCGTCCAGCGCACCAGCCGCCGACGCCCCGGCCGCTGCCGCACTCACCGACGCCGAGCTGGCGGCCGCGGTCACGAGCGCCAAGTCCGCCTGGGCGACGGCACGGCCCGACGCCGACCTGTCCGCCATCACCGTCGGCATCGACGACCTCCCCGACCTCGCGCTCGGCGCCACGTCCGGCACCAGCATCACCATCGACGTCGACGCTGCGGGGCACGGCTGGGACGTCATGGACCTCGGGACCGTGGTCCGTCACGAGATCGGCCATGCGATCGGCCTCGACCACGACGAGTCGGGTCTCATGGAGGCGAAGCTGACCCCCGGTGAGTCGCACGGGGTCCCGGCGCCGCCCGCCGACGAGACCGCGGACCCCGCCGACGAGACCGCGGACCCCGCTGCCGAGACGGACCCGGCGACCGAGACTGCCGAGACCGCCGACGAGACCGCCGAGGGGGCCGAGACCACCGCCACAGACTCCACCGACTCCGCTGACTCGACCGACACCACAACCGACGCCCTGGTTCCCGGCGACGGCGCCACGACGCAATCGTCGGCTCCCGCAGATCCGG
>JBFIHN010000181.1:0-7057 GCA_041601775.1 Acidimicrobiales bacterium | reverse complement strand
CGGTGCGATCGTGTTCATCCTGAACCCGGTGGTGACCGCGCTGGCGAAGCGCCATGTCCCCCGTGCCGCTGGCACCGGGATCACCTACGTCGGGTTCGTGGCGTTGCTGGTGATGCTCGGTTTCCTCATCGCCCCGTTGATCCAGACCCAGGCCGAGGAACTGGCCGAGGAGTGGCCCGAGATCCGGGCCGACGGCGAGCAGTGGCTCGACGACCTCTCGCAGCGATCGAAGGACGACGGTTGGATCATCGAGGTGCCCAACGTCGACGAGCTGCGGGACCAGTTCGGCGGCACCGACACGGCGCAGAACCAGGAGTTCGACCGGGTGGTCGAGTCCGCCTCCGATGCCCTCAACGATGCCGACGAAGCCCGCCTGGCCGCCGACCTCGACCGTGTCGCGGCCGACGCCCGTGCCCAGTTCCCGACCGAGACCGGGATCGCGGAACAGTTGAGCACCGTGCGCGAGGTCGGCACCCGGATCTTCGAGGTCGGCCTCATCTTCGTGCTCGCGCCGATCATCGCCTTCTACCTCCTCGTCGACCTGCCCCACATCGGGGTCGTGGCTCGTCGCCTGATCCCCGAACGGGCCAAACCGCAGGTGCTCCACGTCGCGCACCGGCTCAACCACACGATCGGCGGCTACTTCCGGGGCCAACTCGCGGTGGCGATCATCGTCGGCGCCATGGTGAGCGTCGGCCTCGCGATCCTCGGCCTGCCCTTCTGGCTGATCGTCGGCATGATCGCCGGACTCTTCAACATGATCCCGCTGATCGGGCCGTGGGTCGGCGCCGTGCCCGGCGTGGCGATCGCGCTCACGACCCGCGACGCCAGTACGGCGCTGTGGGTCATCGCGATCATGACGATCGCCCAGCAGATCGACAACCACTTCATCTCGCCGCTGGTCATGCAGCGGACCACGAGCCTGCATCCGGCCGTCGTCATGTTGGCCCTGCTCGCCGGCGGTTCGTTGGGTGGCTTCTTCGGCCTGTTGCTCGCCGTACCCCTCGCCGCCAGCGTCAAGGTCGTGGTCGGTCACCTGTGGGCGGTCTACGTCCTCGAG
The DNA here is from genome assembly GCA_041601775.1 of Acidimicrobiales bacterium. Lineage (GTDB taxonomy): Bacteria > Actinomycetota > Acidimicrobiia > Acidimicrobiales > Salinilacustritrichaceae > Salinilacustrithrix. Next base: position 5,997 of record JBFIHN010000181.1, on the reverse strand, counting down.
ACCCCGATCGACGAGGTGATCGAGGCAGAACGCGACCTCCCCCCGCCGGACAACACCGGCATCCTCGAGCCGCTCGAGCACTACGTCGAGGGCGACCTGGGCGCGGCGCGACCCGCAGACGACGATCCCGGTCCCGTGGACGAGGCCGCCGGAGCTTCGGCGCAGCCGACGACCGACCGCTAGCCGGTCTACGCGCTCCGGCGCCGGTACGTCGGGAGCTCGATCAGCGGCGGGAGCTCGTGCTGGGAGAGCAGGAGCGGCTCGTGCGTCGGTCGCTTGAGCACGACCGGGTGATCGGCACGGACGTCGAGCCCGGCACGGTGGAGCGCCGCTCGGATGACCACGGTGGCCTGGGGGCCGAGTTCCTCGAGCGTGCGGTTCCGGTGGCGGCGTTCGCCCAGGTCGACCTCGGCGATGCCGTCGATGCCGACCGAGCGGGCGGCGTCGATCAGCAGCGCGATGTCGACGCCGTAGCCGTCGACGAAGGGAAGTCGTTCGAGCAGCCGCCGTCGTCCCCCGTATTCGCCGGCGAGCGGTTGGCCGATCGAGCCGAGTTCGGGGAACAGGTTGGCGAGCAGGGGGCGGGCGACGAGCTCGGTGACCCGGCCACCGCCGTCTCCGCCCACCAGCGGCCGCGCGTAGGTGCCCTTCACGAAGGAGACCTCGGGATGGAACAGCAGGGGGGCGATGAGCCCGGTGACGAAGTGGGATCCGAAGTGGTTGATGTCGGCGTCGCACCAGAGCACCAGGTCGCCGCTGCTCTCGTGGAGCGACTTCCACAGCGCCTGGCCCTTACCGGGCCCGGCGAAGTCGGACAGCGTGGTGCGGGCATCGACGACATCGGCACCGGCAGCCCGAGCGGCCGCCGCGGTGTCGTCGGTGGAGTGGTCGTCGACGACGATGATCTCGTCGACGAGTGGGATCTCCTCCATCAGCTCGGTACGGATCGTCTCCACGATGGTTCCGACCGTCGCGCCCTCGTCCCGCGCCGGGAGACACACCGAGATGGTGTGGTCGCCCTTGCGGTCGAGGAGCTCGGCGGCGTCGTGGTCGTGATGCATGGCGCGATGGAGCGGCACGTAGGAAGTGTCGCCGGATCGCATCGCTGGGAGCAACCTGCACCCACGAGTCGGTGGTCCGGCGTGTCGATGCCGTTAGCATCGTCGGACGTGCCCGAGACCGTGGCGCGTCACTCCTGAGCAGAGGTTCAACCATGAGCGTCACCATCCGCATCCCCACCACCCTTCGTCCGCTGGCCGGCGGTTCGTCCGAGGTCCAGGTCGAGGGCGCCACCGTCGGCGACGTGCTGAAGGCGCTCGACTCGGCCCACCCCGGGTTCACCGACCGCCTCCTCGACGACGAGGGCGGCCTGCGCAAGTTCGTCAACATCTTCGTGGCCGACGACGACGTCCGTTTCCTCGACGGCCTCGCCACCCCGGTGCCCGACGGCGAGACCGTCGCCATCATCCCCGCCGTCGCCGGCGGCTGACACCCCGGTCGCGTCGCCCCACCCCGACCCGCCCCGCCCCGATGTGCGCAACGTACCGATCGGTACGTTGCACGTCGTTTTCGACGCGGTACGGACCGATCGGCACGTTCCGATCCGGTTGGGAGCGCCGGTGGGCGACGGGGTGAGCGATCCGGTCGATGAATTAGCAGTCTGAGGTTGCGAGTGCCAGCAGGAGATGATTGGCTGTTGGCAGTCTCGCTTGGAGACTGCTAATTCCCGATCAGTCCCGCCTGTACCAGGAGTCAACCGATGGCCAAGATGATCGCCTTCGACAGCGAAGCACGCCGTTCGCTCGAAGCGGGCATGAACAAGCTCGCCGACGCGGTGCGCGTCACCCTCGGCCCGAAGGGCCGCAACGTCGTCCTCGACAAGAAGTGGGGCGCCCCCACCATCACCAACGACGGTGTGTCGATCGCCAAGGAGATCGAGCTCGAAGATCCGTTCGAGCAGATCGGTGCGGCCCTCGTCAAGGAGGTCGCCAAGAAGACCGACGACGTCGCCGGTGACGGAACCACCACCGCCACGGTGCTCGCATGGTCGATGGTCCGCGAAGGTCTGCGCAACGTCGCAGCCGGCGCCAACCCGATGTCGCTCAAGAAGGGCATCGAGGCCGCAGTCGCCGCTGCCGTCGACTCGATCCGTGACCTCGCCGTCGAGGTCGACGGCAAGGAGCAGATCGCCCAGGTCGCCGGCATCTCGTCGGCCGACGCCGAGATCGGCACCATGATCTCCGAGGCCATCGACAAGGTCGGCAAGGACGGTGTCATCACCGTCGAAGAGAGCCAGACCTTCGGCATGGAGATGGACCTCGTCGAGGGCATGCGCTTCGACAAGGGCTACATCTCCCCGTACTTCGTCACCGACACCGACCGCATGGAAGCGGTCCTCGACGACGCCTACGTGCTCCTCGTGAGCTCGAAGATCACCGCCGTGCGCGACCTCGTGCCGGTCCTCGAGAAGGTCATGCAGTCGGGCAAGCCGCTCGCGATCATCGCCGAGGACATCGAGGGTGAAGCCCTCGCCACGCTCGTCGTCAACCGCATCCGCGGCACGATCAAGGCCGCGGCCATCAAGGCCCCCGGCTTCGGCGATCGTCGCAAGGCGATGCTGCAGGACATGGCGGTCCTCACGGGCGGTCAGGTGATCTCCGAGGAGATCGGCCTGAAGCTCGAGAACACCACCCTCGACCTGCTGGGCACCGCTGCGAAGGTCGTCATCACCAAGGACGAGACCACCATCGTCGACGGTGGCGGTTCCGACGACGACCTCCAGGGTCGCATCGCGCAGATCAAGAACGAGATCGACAACACCGACTCGGACTACGACCGCGAGAAGCTCCAGGAGCGCCTCGCCAAGCTGAGCGGCGGCGTCGCCGTCCTCAAGGTCGGCGCGGCCACCGAGGTCGAGCTCAAGGAGAAGAAGCACCGCATCGAGGACGCCGTCAGCACCACCAAGGCGGCCATCGAGGAGGGCGTCGTCGCCGGTGGCGGCACGACCCTGCTGCGGAGCCGGGCCAGCGTCGACAAGGTCGCCAAGAAGCTCAAGGGCGACGAGTCGACGGGTGCCCGCATCGTGGCCCACGCCCTCGCCGAGCCGCTCAAGCAGATCGCCCGCAACGCCGGCCTCGAAGGCGGCGTCGTGGTCGACCGGGTGCTCTCGCTCGACTCCGCCACCGAAGGCCTGAACGCGGCCACCGGCGTGTACGAGGACCTCACCAAGGCCGGCATCATCGACGCCGCCAAGGTGACCCGGTCGGCGCTGCAGAACGCAGCATCGATCGCTGCGCTCTTCCTCACGACCGAGGCCGTCATCGCCGACAAGCCCGAGGGCGACGCCAACGAGGGCATGGGCGGGATGGACGACTTCTAGTCGCCGGTCACACCCAGCACTTCGCAGAACGGGCGCCCCGCGGGGCGCCCGTTCCGCGTCCGACCGTAGGATTCCTGCCGATGTCCCTGACCCGATTGATCCTCGTCCGCCATGGCGAGTCCGCCGCGCAAGCCGGCGGTTTCCTCGCAGGTCACGAGGGCTGCTCCGGGCTGTCCGACGTCGGTCGATCGCAGGCACAGGCCCTGGCCGACCGGCTGTCGTCGGGGGAGCTGGGACCGGTCGCTGCGCTGTACGCGTCGGAGATGGCGCGGGCGATCGAGACCGCGTCGATCATCGGCCCGGCGATCGGCCACGACGAACCGCGCATCGACTGCGGGGTGTGCGAGCTGCATCCCGGCGACGCCGACGGGCTCACCTGGGCCGAGATCGAGGAGCGGTGGCCGACGCGGTTCGGGACCGGCTGGGATCCGAACTGGCACCAGATCGCCAACGCCGAGTCCTGGGGTGGCATGCGCGACCGGGTCAGCGGTTCACTCGCCCGCATCGCCGCAGCACACGTCGGCGAGACCGTGGTCGTGGCCTGCCACGGCGGGGTGATCGCCCACGCCATGCAGCACCATCTCGGCATCGCGACCGACGCCGACGTGGCATGGCTGGTGGCAACCAACACCTCGCTGACCGAGTTCGTCCTCGACGAGACCCTCGCCGACTGGCGGCGCGGCCGGTGGGGCATCGCCCGCTTCAACGACGCGGCACACGTCGCGTCGATGCGCTGACGGTCAGTCGCCCCGGCGCCCGGTCGGCGGGAGGAAGCGAGGGTCGATGTCGTCGTCGGGTTCCGGTGGCCGCATGGCGAGGTCGATGCCCGACCACAGCGACTTCGAGATCGGGTAGAAGGCGATGGGGAGGACGAAGGCGACGGACATGGTCACCACGGTCAAGACCGTGATCGGCGGATCGGGGTAGGTGACGGCGAACCCGCCGGCGACCACGAACGCCAAGGTCGTGAAGGTCACCATGATGTTGATGCCCAACGCGCCGATCCACTGGTCGTCGACCCGGGTGGTGGGGTAGTTGCAGGTGGGGCAGCGGTCCCGGAGCTCGAACCAGCTCTCGAACAACCCGCGGGCTCCGCACAGCGGACACCGTCGCGTGAGCCCCCGCACGACGGTGCGTCGAGGCGTCAGCGGCGCGGATCCTTCCATGACCTCATTCTGACCAGTGGGCTCAGGACGATCCGCATTCCGACGGCGGGGCGGAGGTGTCGTCGCGACCGCACGTGTGCGGCCGCCGCCGTGGTCGCGACGATCGCCAGGGCGGCGACGGCCGCGAGCGGCAACGGCACGGGCATCGGGCCCGAGGTGGCTGGGGTCGGTGCGAGCGCCTGCTCGACCAAGCGCCGGTCGATCTGGGCCGGGCTGACCGACCGCACGGTGTCGAGATCGACCGACGCGACCGTGGTCCCGACGACGTCGGGGTCGTCGGTGACCTCCGGCGGGGGCGGAGGCGCCTCGGCTTCGGACGTCGCCACCGTGAACAGGGTCGAGCGGAGCCCGAGGTTGCGTCGGAAGTCCTGCGGGTCGACGCCCATCTCGCCGGCGTCGCCGACGATGGTCATCCGTACCGCTCGGCCCGACGGCCCGGCCTCGTCGACGCGGATGTCCGTGATCGTGCCGCCGTATCCCAATCGGGCGGCGACGTCGGTGAGCGCGATGTCGAGCGAGTACGGGTCGGGGTGCACGGTGGGATACGACTTCGCCGGGAGGTACGGCACGTCGCCGGGCGTGCCGAACCCCTCGGCCGTGGTTGCGGAGATCCCCCCGCCGGATGCGCTGTAGAACGTCGCAGCGAGTGCGCCCCCGTAGAGGACGACGGTGCCGGCGGTGGCGTCCACGGCGGCGATCTGGCCTGCGGACTCGTGCGCGGTGCCGGCATAGACCTGACACGACTCGCTGTCGCAGATCTCGCCGCTCGCGGCCATGGCCCGCAGGGCGAAGGTGCGGGCTGCGATGGCCTGGGCCTGCACCGCGGCCGCCGGCCAGGTCCCGGGGACCTCGCCCATGCCCTTGAGGTAGTGCTCGACGTCGACGTGGTTCCGCAGACGAGCGGCTCCCGGCGCGCCCGTGAACTCGAAGAGCCCGCGGTAGCTGCGACCACGACCGACTGCGGTCAGGGTCCCGCTGTCGGCGGGCACGGCCCAGACGGGCGTGGAGGAGACGGGTTCCGACGGCGTCGTCGTCGACGTGGTCGAGTCGGATCCGCCGTCGTCCGCCGGGGGTCGGTCGCCACCGTCGCCGCCACCCGCGCCCGGCGAGGGAGGGGCCGTGGTGGTCGGCGACTCGTCGTCACCGTCGTCGGGCGGACAGAAGATCAAGATGCAGTCCTGCTGGCGCGTGCTGTAGGTCGTTGCGGTCGCGTGCAACGGCGCGACGCTGCCTCCGCCCACGTGGTACCCCGCCGCATCGCGCCAGAGTTCGACGGTCGACCCCGGTGCCACCTGGACCGGGAATCCCGGTTGCTGGTCGCCGCCGCGGGCCGAGCGGATCTCGCCGCCGGTCGGGAACTGCACCTGCACCCGGTCGCTCCGTTCGAGGGGGACGACGACCTCGCCCCCAGCGGTGCCGAGCTGGGTGCCGGGATAGAAGGTGCCGATGATG
>JBFIHN010000180.1:0-7083 GCA_041601775.1 Acidimicrobiales bacterium | reverse complement strand
TCGGCGGCCAACTCGAGGCACAGGTCGGCGAGACGGATCGTCGCCTCGATCTTGCCCCGATGCCGCACGATGCCCGCGTCTCCCAGGAGGCGCTCGATCTCGGGCTCCCCGTAGGCGGCAACCGTCTCGATGTCGAAGCCGTCGAAGGCCCGGCGAAACGCCTCGCGCTTGCGCAGGATCGTGATCCACGCCAACCCGGCCTGGAACGCCTCGAGCGACAAGAGCTCGAACAGCTCGCGCTCGTCGCGGGTCGGCTGCCCCCACTCGTGGTCGTGGTAGTCGACGTAGAGCGGGTCGTCGCCACACCACCAGCACCGTGTGACGCCGTCGTTCCCGAGGATCAGTGATTCCGACACGCCGGCACCGTACGACGAACTCGACGTCATCGTCGTCGGCCCCCGACGACGATGACGTCGAGTTCCGGGTTCAGGTGTCGAGGAAGGCCCGGAGCAGATGGTCGGCCTGCGCGCTCACCAGCTGCGCACCGCCGTCGACGACGAGGTCGAGCCCCGTGACGTAGCGCGCCAGGTCGGAGGCGAGGAACACTGCGGCGTCGGCCACCTCGTCGGCCGTGCCGACCCGGCCGAAGGGGATCCGCCCCTCGACCTCGGCCCGGAGACCGGGGTCGGCGAGGAGCGGCGCCGTCATGGGCGTCTCGGCGAACGTGGGCGAGACCACGTTGACCCGGATCTCCGGCGCGTACTCGACGGCGGCCGACTTGGTGAGGGCGATCATGCCGGCCTTGGCGGCCGAGTACGGCGCCTCGCCACGTGTCGGCCGGACACCGACCCCGCCGACGTTGTTGATGATCGACGCCGAGACACCTCGCCCGGCCGCGGCACGGAGATGGGGCACCGCGGCGCGCATGGCGACGAAGGCGGCTGTGAGGTTCACGGCGAGCAGACGGTCCCACTCGTCGTCGGAGTACTCGTGCAGCGTCTTGAGCATCCCGAAGCCGGCGTTGTTGAACAGCGTGGTGAGGCCGTCCATCACGTCGACCGCCTCCTCGACCGCGTTCGACAACGCCTCCCGGTCGGCGACGTCGCACGGGATGACGTGGGCGTCGATCGCCAGGGCGACCTCGCGCGCCGCGTCCTCGTTCCGGTCGAGCACGACGACCGTCGCCCCCTCCTCGACGAAGCGCCGACACGCCGCCGCGCCGATTCCCGAGCCACCGCCGGTGACCAGGACCTTGCGGCCGTCGAGCAACCCCATCAGCGCGCACCCTCGCCGACGACGCCGTCGATGACGACGCGGGGCTCCTCGCTGAAGATCACCTGGACGCGGTCCATGTCGAGCAGGTGCTTCTCGTCCGGCGCCAGCTTCTCGGCGTACGCGGGCTCGGCGATGAACGCGAACAGCGCGTCCATCGACTCGAGCCACTGCACGGCCACGCCGTCGTAGCCGCTGCCTGCTCCCCGGTCGTCCGTGCAGGGATGCTGCTCGTACCGGATGATGTGCTGCGCCAAGGACGGGGTCTCGCGGATCAGCGGACCGTGGACGTTGTGCCAGTGGTCGAGGAACGCGTCGTGGGTCAGCGCCGGATTCCGGTGCAGCAACGCCGTGAGACGGATCATCAGATCCACTGCCCTGCGTCGACGCCGATCGCCTGGCCGGTGATCGGTCGGGCCAGGTCCGAGGCGAAGAAGACCGCGGCGCCGGCGATCTCGGCCGCCGGGGCCAGGTAGCCGAGCGAGGTCTTCGCGGCCACCTCGTCGTAGACCTCCTGCGAGGTCACCCCACGCTCCTTGGCCTGCATCTCGAAGTAGATCTCGACGTTGGGTCCCCAGATGTAGCCGGGGTGGACGGCGTTGACCCGGATCCCGTGTTCGCCGAGCTCCATCGCCAGGGTCCGGGTGGCCGTGGCCAGCGCGCCCTTCGACGCGGCGTAGGCCCCGTAGGCCTTCTCGATGTTGTTGGTCGACGACATGGTGTTGATCATCACCACTCGCCCGTCGCCCGCCGCCTTGAGCGCGGGAAGCGCCGCCTGGGTCATGGTGAGCGCCCCGAAGAAGTTCACGTCCATCGTCCGCGACCACCGGCGGAGCTCGGCGTCCTCGAACCGCGAGAAGTCGCCGCCGTGGAACGCGTTGTTGACCAGGACGTGGAGTCCGCCCAGACGCTCGACCGCCATGGCGACGGCCGCGTCACACGCCTCGCGGTCGGTGACGTCGACCGCGGCGACCTCCGCCCGCCGTCCGAGCGCACGGACCAAGGCCGCGACCTCCTCCGACTGCTCGGTCCTGCGGGCGCACAACACGACGTCGGCCCCCTCGCGCGCGTAGGCCAACGCGATCTCACGTCCGAGTCCTGGCCCGACGCCGGCAACGAGCGCGACGCGCCCCTCGAGTAGTCCCATGCTTCCCCCTGGCTCTAGAAGACGGTGTAGCCCCCGTCGAAGGTGACGGTGTCGCCGGTGTGGAAGTCGATCGACCGATCACACAGGTACGCGGCGAGCGGCCGGTAGTCGTCGCCGGTGGCCCAACGTCGCACCGGTGTCCGCTTGGTGGTGACCTCGCGGAACGCATCGTTCTGGTAGCCGCCCTCGGCCATCTCGGTGCGCGTCCACCCCGGCAGCACGGCGTTGACACGGATCTGGTGGCGAGCGAGGCCCACGGCGGCAGAGCGCACCAGGCCCAGCAGTGCGGTCTTCGAGGTCGCGTAGTGCGGGTTGGCCGGTGCGCCGTGCACGGCCGACGTCGACGAGATCGCGACCATCGCTCCACCATCGCCCTGTTCGATCATCTGGCGGGCGCAGTCGCGCAGGGTCAAGAACGCGCCGTCGAGGTTGACGGACAGCACCCGACGCCATTCCTCGAGCGAGAGGTCCTGCAGTGCTCCGAGGCCGCTCGTACCGGCATTGGCGACGCAGATGTCGATGCGTCCCAGGCGCTCGACGGTGTCGCGCACGGCGGCGGCGACCGACGCCTCGTCGGCGACGTCGCAGGTGATCGCCTCGGCTCGCACACCGAGCGCGGCGAGTCGGGCGACGGCGTCCGCCGACTTGTCGGCGTTACGGGCCCAGATCGCGACGTCGGCGCCGGCCGATGCCACACCTTCCGCGAATCCGAGACCGATGCCACCGTTGCCGCCGGTCACGACAGCGACCTGTCCGTGGAGGTCGTGCTTCACGGTGCGGGAGGCTTCTGGCCGGTGATCGACCAGTACACCTGGCGGGCCATGGAGGTCTCGAGGTCCTTGGTCTTGATGCCCCAGAACTCGAACCCCATCTGATGATCCGAGACGTGGGCCAGCATCGACACCACGACGCCGGCCTGGGCCATCGGGTCGAGGCCCGGTGGGATCTTCCCCTTGGTGACGAAGTGCCGGTTCACCTGCGCCAGCGCGGTGGCGATCTCGTTCAGCAGCCGAACCCGGACCTGGCGGAAACGGTCGTCTCCCTGTGCCGTGGCCAGGTCGACCACCCGCAACACCGAGGAGTGTGAGCCCCAGAAGTCGAAGAACGCCTGCACCAGGCGGGTCGCGGTCTCGTAGCCGGCGACACCCGTCCACGGGCCCGCCGTCGCGATCTCGGTGAGCACCGACCCGTCGCGGGACGCCTCGGTGGCCAGCACCAAGATGGCCTCCTCGACGTCGGGGAAGTACTGGTAGAAGGTCGCCGGCGAGGTCCCGGCCTCGCGGGCGATGTCGATCACCTTGAGCTCGCGGTACGACGACTCGCGGAGCATGGCCTCGGTGTGCTCGAGCAACCGCTGACGGGTGGCGAGCCCTCGACGACCGGGCACCCGTCCATCCGCGGCTCGTAACTCGTCGTCATCGACGTCGTCGTTGTCCACGGGGGCGTCAGCCATGATCTGCAGCGTACCGACGCGATATCAGGCCCGACTTCATGCCGGGACCCACGCGGCGCAGACGTCGTCGACCGTGGTGACGGTCGCGAGGAGCGAGAGGGTGTTGTCGATCACCGCATCGGCGTAGTCGGCTGGTACGCCGGCCACGCCGTCGCGGGGCAGGACGAACTGGTACCCACCGTTGACCCCGTCCATCACGAAGTTGGTCATCCCCACGTTCACCGACACCCCGACCCCGATGATCGTCGTGACGCCGAGGTTGCGCAGTACGGGGTCGAGATCGGTGCCTGCCATCGGGCCGAGGCCGTGCAGACGCGTCAGCACGAGGTCGCTCTCCTCCACGCCGATCTCCGGGACCAGCGCCGCCGCCGTCGAGTCCGGGAGCAGCTTCACCGGCGACTTCTGCACGCCCTTGAAGAGTCGGGCGTTCTCGTTGGAGCCCAACCCGTCGTGTCGCCGCTGCGCCAGGCAATGGATGACCGGCACGCCCGCGGCTCGGGCCGCCACCACCAGTCGGTGGACGGCGGGGATGACCGCAGCGGCGGCCGTTGCGAGCTCGGGGAGCGCCGACTCTGCGCCCACGACACCCCCCTGGAGCTCCTGGGTCACGACCGCCGTGTGGGCAGGGTCAACGAGCAGGGACAGGTCGAGCGGCACAGGCACCGAGGGTATCTGACGCCGCGTCAGGTAGTATCTGACACACCGTCAGATTCTGCAGATCCACACGAGGAGCACCGTGGCCCCGCAATCGGAGATCCCACGCATCATCAGCGTCGACGACCACGTCGTCGAACCACCCCATGTGTGGCAGGACCGCCTCCCCGCCAAGTACCGAGACGTGGGCCCGCGTATCGAGCGCCGCGGCCTCGCCGGCATGAAGTACGTCGGTGGCCAGACCTACGAACTCGACTGGCGCGACGACGGCGAGCCGTGCGACGTCTGGCTCTACGAAGACCTCGCGATCCCGCATCGGCGCCACATCGCTGCCGTCGGCTTCAGCCGCGACGAGATGACCGCCTCGCCCATCACCTACGACGAGATGCGCGACGGTTGCTACGACCCGAAGGCCCGTCTGGCCGACATGGACATGAACCATGTCGAGGCGTCGTTGTGCTTCCCCACCTTCCCCCGCTTCTGCGGGCAGACGTTCAGCGAGAGCAAGGACCGAGAGCTCGGCCTGCTCTGTGTCCAGGCGTACAACGACTGGATGGTCGACGAATGGTGCGGCGACTCCGACGGCCGGCTGATCCCGTTGGTCATCGTGCCCCTCTGGGACGCCGAGCTCGCCGCCGCCGAGGTGCGGCGCAACGCTGCGCGTGGCGTCCACGCCGTCTGCTTCAGCGAGATCCCCGCCAAGCTCGGCCTGCCGTCGATCCACTCGGGTGACTGGGAGCCCTTCTTCCAGGCCTGCGAAGAGACGCAGATGACGATCAACATGCACATCGGCTCGTCGTCGCAGATGCCCTCGACGAGCACCGATGCACCCCCCGCCGTCGCGGTCTCGCTCAGCTTCAACAACGCGATGGCCTCACTGTGTGACTTCTTGTTCTCGGGCGTGCTCGTACGACACCCCGACCTGAAGCTGGCCTACTCCGAGGGCCAGATCGGTTGGCTCCCCTACATCCTCGAGCGCGTCGACGACGTGTGGGAGGAGCACCGGGCCTGGGGCGGTGTGGCCGACCTCATCCCCGAGCCACCGTCGACCTACTGGCACCGCCAGATCTACGGCTGCTTCTTCCGCGACAAGCACGGACTCGACTGCCTCGACATCATCGGCGAGGACAACGTCACCTTCGAGACCGACTACCCGCACACCGACTCGACGTGGCCGCACACGAAGAAGGTCGCCGAGGAACTGATGGGGCACCTCCCCCAACCGGTCGTGAACAAGATCGTCCGGGGCAACGCGATCAAGATGCTCCACCTCGACCTCGACGCCTGACCGGCGGATGCTCTCCGGCGTCGTCTCCGAAGCCGCCCGACGTTTCGCCGAGGTCGCCGCCTTCGTCGCGCCGGACGGCACGACGACCACCTACGCCGAACTCGAACGGAGATCGGGGCGCGTTGCCGCCGGGATGGCAGCGAGGGGACTGCGCGAGGGCGCAGTCGTCGCGCTCCGCATGCGCTCGGACATCGACTACGTGCTCGCGTACCTCGCCGCGGCGCGGCTCGGCGCGATCACTGCGGGCATCAACCCCAAGCTCGCCGTCGCCGAGCAGGACGCGCTGATCGATCTCGTGACACCGGCCATGGTCGTGCACGGCCGCGACGACGTCGCCGCGCTCGCGGAGACGGACGCGCCGACGCCCGTGCCCGTGCCCCCGGATCCCGACCGAGACGTCGCCATCGTCTTCACGTCGGGCACGACCGGGCTCCCCAAGGGTGCGGTCTTCACCGAGAGGCAGCTCGCGGCCATCACCGAGATCGACGTCTCGAGCCGCTGGGGCGGCGGTGGGCACATGATCGCCGCCACACAGTTCGCCCACGTCGGCTTCATGACCAAGCTCCCGTGGTACCTGCGTCTGGGTTCGACGATCCACATGCTCGACAAGTGGGAGGCCGGCCAGGTGCTGCGCCTCGTCGCCGAACACCGGATCGCCAGCATCGGCGGCGTCGCTCCCCAGGTGGCGCTGATGGTCCGCGCCCCCGAGGCTGCGACGCTCGACTTCGAATGCGTGCAGTCGATCATCATGGGTGGCGGCGCATCGTCACCGGCGCTCGTCGCGGAGGCGAGAGCCGTTTTCGGGGCGCCGTACTCCATCCGCTACTCGTCGACGGAGTGCGGCGGATGCGGAACCGGCACCGCGTTCGACGCCGACGACGAGGAGGCCCTCCACACCGTCGGTCGTCCCCGTGCCGGGGTCGAGGTCTCGATCCGCTCCGAGGGGTCGGTGGTCCCCGACGGCGAGATCGGCGAGGTCTGCCTGCGATCCGAGGCGGTCATGGACCGCTACTGGAACGACGACGAGGCGACGGCGACGACCATCCGTGACGGGTGGCTGCACTCCGGCGACCTGGGGTTCATCGACGAGCGGGGGCTCCTGCGTCTGGCAGGGCGCAGCAAGGAGATGTACATCCGCGGCGGCTACAACGTGTACCCCATGGAGGTCGAGTCCGCGCTGGCAGATCACCCGGCGATCACGGCGGTCGCCGTCGTGGCCGCGCCCGACGACGTCCTCGGCGAACGCGGCGTGGCCCATGTCGTGGCTGCGGACCCCACCGCACCCCCGACCCTCGACGACCTCCGCCGGCACCTGCGAGACCGCATCGC
>JBFIHN010000179.1:0-7094 GCA_041601775.1 Acidimicrobiales bacterium | reverse complement strand
GGGCTCGTCGCTGTCGGCGTCGACGGGCGGCGGCACGTCGTAGAGGCGTCCGTCGCCGACGGCCACGGTGGAGCCGTCGTCTCGCTCGAAGCTGACCCCGCCCAGCGCCACGTCGCCGCCGATCGGGCCGCCGTCGTCACGCCGCACCACGCCGCCGACCACCACCAGCGACGTTCCCGAACCAGAACCGCCGACGCCGGCACCGTCGATCTCGGCCTGCCCCAGCGTGATGCGCACGCCGTCCGGCAACGAGAGGACGACGTCGCCGGCAACGACCTCGACGTCGCCGCCTGCGGGCAACCGGAGCGGTCCGGATGCACGACCGCCTTCCACGCCCGTGCCCGGGTCGATCGCGGCGTCGGCGTCGGTGCCCGAACCGTTGGGGTCGTCGGAGGCGGTGCCGGATGCCGGGTCGTCGAGGGTGAAGGAGACCGGCGAGACAGGAAGCGTGACCAGGCACACGACCACCGCGACCACCGACACCAGGGCGAGCGACCGCGACGCCGATCCTGGCCCGTCGAGACGCACCAACACCGCACCGGCGGCGACGGCGGCGAACGCGGCCACGACGCGGATCGTCGGCGTGTCGGAGCCGGCCGGCAGGAGGAGACCGACACCGGTGACACCCACGGCCACGATCCCGCACGAGACCGCGACGATGACAGCGAGTCGGGCCCGGCGACGGGCGATCGGATCGGCGGACATACCCCCCGAAACGGTACCGACCGCATCGGGCAGACTGCGGTGATGGTCGGCACCCAGGTCGAGGAGGCACTCGTACGGCTGCGAAGGATCTGCGCGGCCTTCCCCGAGGTCTCCGAACGGCAGAGCCACGGCGCCCCGACGTTCTTCGTGCGCGAGAAGAAGACCCTGGTCACGCTGCACGACGACCACCACGGCGACGGTCGCCTGGCCATCTGGGCCCCGGCGCCACCCGGCGTGCAGGAGGCCATGGTCGACCAGGACCCCGTCCGGTTCTTCCGCCCCGCCTACGTGGGTCATCTGGGCTGGGTCGGCTACCGACTCGAGGACGCCGACTGGGACGAGGTCGAGGGGATCATCGAGGAGTCGTTCCGCAAGGTCGCACCCAAGACGCTCGTCCGGCAGTACGACGAGTCACGTCCGGTGGACTGACCCCGACGATCGAGTGGCGGTCAGCTCGCGAAGTGGCTGGCCACGTTGGCCACGCTCTTCTCCACGTTGGCCTGGTGCCCCTTCGGGTAGCCCATCAGACGCAACGCCGGCTTGATCGGCGAGGTCGACATGTCGAACGTCTCGGTCACCTTGGTCCCGCCGGCGGGCAGCGCCTCGACCTCCCAGCGCCAGCGATGCTTGCCGGGGTGACACCAGGCGATCAACTTGCCGGCCTCGAACTCGACCACGGTGTTGGTGATCCGATACGGCAGCCCGTACATCTTCATCTTCATCCCGAACTTGTCGCCCTCGCCGGTGAGCAGCTCGGGGCCGTGACGATCGCCCTTCACCGACTCGTCGCCGCTGATCTCGGGATGGTTCGCCGGGCGGCAGATGAACGCGAACACTTCGTCGGCCGGAGCGTCGACGGTGGCGGATGCGCTTGCGGTGAGTTGGTCGGCCATACCCGTAGTTCTAACTGCCTCGGGTCGCTACCGTCGATCCCTTGTGACCGACGCTCCCGACCTGCGCACCACTGTCGACGTCGACGGCCCCTGGTCGGTCCGCCACTGTCTTCCGGGCTCGGGGGCGGCGATCGACCACACCTACCGGGCGCGGCCCGACGAGGTCTGCTTCGCCGCGCGAACCCCGCAGGGGTCGGTCGCGGTGCGCGCCCGTACGAGCGACGGCGCGCTGACGCTCGAGTTGTGGGGCGACGGATCGTCGTGGATGGCCGCGCGCGGGGAGGCCCTCGCCGGCCGCCACGACGATCCACGCGCGGTCCGCTTCGACGACGAGCGCCTCGACGAGCTCAACCGCCGGAACCTGGGCCTGCGCCACGGTGCCCATGGCTGCGTGGTCGACAACCTCTTCGCCCGGGTCCTGGGCCAACGGGTCCTCGCGGTCGAGGCCGGCCGGTCGTGGGTCGCGCTCTGCCGCGAGTTGGGCGATCCTGCGCCGGGTCCGCTCGGGCTCCAGCTGCCGCCCGATGCCGACCGCGTCGGCAACAGCCCCACGTGGTGGTTTCACCAGCACGGCGTCGAACGCAGCCGAGCGCAGATCCTGGTGACCGTGGCACGCAACGCGACTCGACTCGCCGAGGTGGTCGACCTCCCGCTTCCCGAGGCCTACGGCCGCCTGCGAGCCGTGCCGGGGCTCGGACCATGGACGGTGAACGGCATCGCTCGCACCGCGCTGGGCGATCCCGACGCGATCACCGTCGGCGACTACTGGATCAGCCACACGGTCTGCTCCTACTTCACCGGTCGCCCGCGGGGCAGCGACGACGAGATGCTCGCCCTCGTCGAGCGGTGGGCCGGCCAGCGGGGCCGCGTCGAGCGGCTCATCCACCTGTCGGGTCACCGGCTCCAACGTTTCGGCCCGGGCAAGAGAACTCCGCGTATCGCCAGCCTGTAGGCGCCTCGACCGGCGATTCCGTCATGGTCCGACATCAGAACGGCACAGTTCGTCATGTCACCTCCCGTGGAGCGCGGCGATCAGACCGGGTGCAGGTGACGCCACTCCGGTGTCATCGCAGACAAGAGGAGAACGTCATGTACGACTTCGCACTGGTGGCCCTCATGGCTCTGGCGCTCGTCAAGACGGTCGACTTCGTCGTCGATCAGATGTCGGGCCTCGAACGCATGAGGAGCCTCCTCACCTTCGCCGGCGGCATCGCCACGATGTGGCTGCTCGACTACTCGCTGTTCGCCCAGTGGGACGTCGCCATCCGCGACGAGACCCTCGGCATCTGGGTCACCGGGTTCATGGTCGCCGGTCTCACCGTCGTGTGGCGGGCGATGTTCAGCTACCTCACCCACAACACCTCGCCGATCGACGAGACGTTGGGAGACCACCACCCCCTGCTCGAGCGGGTCAGCTAGTCCCGGGCACCGCCTGCCCGAAGCGCCGGCATCGACCGTCACGGTCGGTGCCGGCGGCGCGTCCATGGCCCGATGCCTACGCTCCGGATCGATGACATCTGTGCCGACCCGGAACCATCTCGACGAACGCGGCGCCGACTGCGGGTGCGGTGGACCGCTCTACGCCGGTCTCGCCGCGCTGCTGTCCGTTCCCGAACCGACGGGCGTCACGACACGACCACCCAGGACGCGGACCGGCACGACGGTCTTCGTCGGTGCAACCGTGTTGCCGGTCGACGACGCGTTCAGCGAAGCCGGGGCGCTGGCGATCCGCGACGGGAGGATCCTCGCCATCGGGACCGAGGCCGACGTGCGCGACGCCGCTGGCGATGACGCCGAGGTGATCGACCGGACCGGATCGACCATCCTCCCGGGGTTCATCGAACCCCATGCGCACCTGCTGCCGACCGCCCTGCTCGACACGTTCACCGACGTCGGCCCGTTCTCCTTCGACACGGTCGACGAGGTGATCGCGCACCTCCGAGGTGTCGTCGCCGACACCCCGCCAGGATCCTGGGTCCGCGGACGCCAGTTCGACCCGTCACTCCAGGCCGGTCCGGACCAGCTGACCGCCGAGATGCTCGACACCGTCTCCGACGTCGTCCCCGTCGTGGTCATGAACGCGTCGGGGCACTTCGCGTACGCCAACTCGGCCGCGCTCGCCGCCGCCGGCATCGACCGCGACACGCCGGACATCGAGGGTTCGCCGTACGGCCGCGACGGGGACGGCGCACCCAACGGCGTGCTCATGGGGCAGGGGGCGATCCTCAGCGTCATGGCGGCGAACCCCTCGTTGGCCGACCTCGACATCCTGGTCGAGGCACGCAAGGTCGCCGACCGAGCGGCGTCGAACGGCGTCACGACGATCTGCGACCAGGGCACCGGCTTCTTGTTGGGGGCAGGCGACATCGATCTCTTCGAGTCGCTCTCCGCTGCCGGTCTGCCGACCCGCCTGCGTTACTCGCTCTACGACAACCGCGGCGACGGATTCGACCAGCGGGGGACGCGACCTGGTGACGGCGACGAGTTCGTGCGGGCAACGGGATGGAAGATCGTGTCCGACGGCTCGAACCAGGGCCGCACCGGCTCGCAACGCGAGCCGTACCTCGGCACCGACGACCGGGGACTCCCCTACGTCGAGCCCGACGACCTGGTGGCCAAGGCACGACTGCGGGCATCGCAAGGGTGGCAGGTGGTCATCCACGCGAACGGCGACCGGGCCATCGACATCGCGCTCGATGCCCAGGCCGCCGCGGTCGAAGCGGGCGGTCCCGACCGACGCCACCGCATCGAACACTGCTCGATCCTCCACGACGACCAGATCGAGCGGATCGCCGCCCTCGGGGTGTCGCCGTCGTTTCTCATCGGCCACGTCCACTTCTGGGGCCAGGCGTTCCGCGACGAGATCTTCGGACCCGACAAGGCCGCGAAGCTCGACCGGACTGCGTCGTGCTCGGCGGCGGGCATCCGCTGGACCATCCACTCCGACGAGATGGTCACTCCGATGCAGCCGTTGCGTTGCATCCACAACGCCGTGACCCGGGAGCTGTGGCGCGAGCCGGGATCGGTGCTCAACCCGGCCGAGTGTGTCCCGGTCGAGGCCGCCATCCGCGCCATGACCGCCGATGCTGCGTGGCAGTGCCACAGCGACGACGAGATCGGGTCCCTCGCAGTCGGCAAGTGCGCCGACTTCGTCGTGCTCGCCGACGATCCGCGCCGAGTCGATCCACGGGAGCTGGCGTCGATCGAGGTGCTCGAGACCTGGATGGACGGCGAACGTCGTCACTGACCGTGGGATGGCCCGTCTCGCGAGGCGCCTAACGTACCGGGATGTCCGTCAAGCAGCAGTTGTACTTCCCGACACCCATCTACAACGGGGTGCTGGAGGGCGTCGAGCAGCTCAACAAGTCGCTGATCGAGCACGTGTACGCCGAGCGCGAGCGCGACGCGAAGGGCGTCCCCCGCTCCACCTACAGCGGGCTCAAGGGATGGCACAGCCGGATCAACCTGCACAAGGACGACGACTACCAGCCGCTGCTGGCCGAGCTCGACGACATCCTCGGCGACATC
This sequence comes from Acidimicrobiales bacterium, assembly GCA_041601775.1. Classification (GTDB taxonomy): domain Bacteria; phylum Actinomycetota; class Acidimicrobiia; order Acidimicrobiales; family Salinilacustritrichaceae; genus Salinilacustrithrix. The sequence continues at coordinate 1,968 of JBFIHN010000179.1, read as the reverse complement.
TCGCGGGACTCCGGCTACCACCCTGACTACGACCTCGAGGTCACCTCGATGTGGGGGATCATCAACCCGCCGGGCAGCTCGAACCGGTCGCACATCCATCCCGGGTGCGTGTGGAGCGGCGTCTACTACCTCCAGACGCCCGACGACTGCGGCAACATCGAGTTCCTCGACCCACGGGTCGTGACCATCATGAACCAGCCGAAGTACCGACCGAACGAGAAGCGGCCCAAGAGCCGGTGGACCAAGGTCAACTTCACCCCCAAGCCGGGCAAGGTCGTGGTGTTCCCGGCGTGGCTCTATCACAGCGTGGCGCCCAACCTCTCCCAGGCCGACGGCACCGACGGCGACCGGGTCATCATCAGCTTCAACATCTCGCAGAACAAACGCAAGAAGCGCCCGTCGCGCTGAGCCGACGAGGACGACGAGTCCGGTGCCGTCGACGACAGCGACGTGTTGCGCGCCGAGGCGCAGCGCCTGGCCGAGGCGGCGGCAGCCGAGGCAGCCAAGGCCACGGTCGCCAACCCGGACTTCACCGGATAGCGCTCCGACACGACGTGAAGGCCAGCCCGGCGAACCATCGCCGGGCTGGCCTTCGTCGCGTCTGGATGCGACCACGCCACGACCTCACCCGACCGCCGGCACCCAACACCCGCCACCCCGGTCACCGGCGCCGGGAACGGGCGATCGCGCCAGCCCGGATGCCGCGTCGTTCCAGCCACAGTCATCCGATCCGTACCATGGGTGGAAACGTTCTCCGCCCCCACCCCGAGTCCCCTCGGAACAACTGAGTCGAAAGAGCCCCAGAACCATGCCTTCCAAGAAGTCCAAGACCTTCATCGCGGCCTCGATCGTGGCCGCCCTCGGTGTCGCCACCCCGTCGGTCGCCGACGCGGCCAACAGCGCCGTCGACAACATGACCGCGCCCAGCGCCATCGACGGGGGCGCCCCCGAGATCGATGACGGCAACGAGGGCGACGAGCACGACGAAGGTGACGAGGACAACGAAGGCGACGAAGGCGACGAGAACGACGAGGGCGACGAGAACAACGAAGGCGACGAAGGCGACGAAGACGCCCTCGACGCCGACGGCGACGAAGGCGACGAGTCCCAGGACGAAGGCGACGAAGGCGACGAAGACGACGAGGGCGACGAGAACAACGAAGGAGACGAAGGCGACGAAGACGACGAGGGCGACGAGAACGACGAAGCCAACGAGGGCAACGAACACGACGAAAACAACGAGGACAACGAGGGCGACGAGGGCGACGAAGGCGACGAGTCCAACGAAGGCAACGAGGGCAACGAGGACAACGAAGCCAACGAAGGCGACGAGAACAACGAGAACGACGAAGGCAACGAAGGCGACGAAGGCGACGAAGGCGACGAGAACAACGAGGGCAACGAGGGCAACGAGGGCACCTGGTTCGGCAACAACGAGGACAACGAAGGCAACGAGGGCGACGAAGGCAACGAGAACAACGAGGGCGACGAACGCGACGAAGGCGACGAAGGCGACGAGAACGACGAAGCCAACGAGGGCAACGAAGACGACGAGAACAACGAAGGCGACGAAGGCGACGAGTTCAACGAAGGCAACGAAGGCAACGAAGACGACGAGAACAACGAGGACAACGAAGGCGACGAGTCCGACGAAGGCGACGAGTCAGACGAGGACGACGAAGGCGATGAGTCCGACGAGGGCGACGAGAACAACGAAGGCGACGAGGGCGACGAAGTAAACGACGAGGACGACGAAGACGACGAGTCCAACGAGGGCGACGAGAACGACGAGGACGACGAGGGCGACGAGGGCGACGAGAACGACGAAGGCGACGAGGGCGACGAGAACGACGAAGGCGACGAGGGCGACGAGATAGAAGACGAGGGCGACGAGGGCGACGAAGACGACGAAGGCGACGAAAGCAACGACGCCAAAATCAGGCAGCTCACCACGTAGGCCGTAAAGCG
>JBFIHN010000178.1:0-7098 GCA_041601775.1 Acidimicrobiales bacterium | reverse complement strand
GGGGACGAGGGCCAAGCTGGCGCGCAACCTGATCACCTTCGCGTCGTTCGTCGCGGTCGGCGAGGCGTCCCGCCTGGCCGAGGCCGCCGGCGTCGACCTGGCCCGACTCGGCGAGGTGGTCCGTCACTCCGACCGGGTGACCGGCGGCGCCGGATCGATCATGCTGCGGTCCACGGCCGAGGAGATGAGCGCCGACGACGGCCTCCGGTCGATCTTCGAGCACACGCGAGCCCTGGGCGACAAGGACCTGCAGCTGGCCATGGGCCTCGGGGCGGCGTTGGGCGTCGACACGCCGGTGGCCGCGTTCGCACACGAACACCTGGGCGCCGCACTCGGCGTCCCCCACGAAGCAGGAGAGCCATGAGCACGGACGACGCCCGGCGAGCACGCGGCAAGGCGCAGATGAAGCAGGTCTACGGCTGGGACATCGACCAGGTCGAGGGCGCGTTCGTCGAGACCACCGTCGACCACCTCTTCGGGGAGGTCTGGGCCAACGGCACGCTCAGCGTCAAGGAACGACGCCTCATGCTGATCGGCATGGCCGTCGCCGGCGGCATGGAGGACGTGGCCGGTCTCCAACTCGACGCTGCCGTGCGCCTCGGCGAACTCGACGCCGACGACCTCCGTGGCATCGTCGTGTTCGTCGCCCACTACGCCGGGTGGCCGCACGCGGCGAGGCTCAACACCGAGGTCGAGCAGATCATCGCCAGGATGGACCCTTCGCCCGGAGACGCCGGTTGAGCGTCTGGTCCGGCCGCACGCATGCCGAGCTGGCCGAGCTCGTCCGCGAGCTGCTCCTCGCCGGGCACCTGATCGACCGCGCCGGGATGCCTGCGGTCATCGCCCACCTGGGCCGCGACGCCATGGTCGACGTGGCGATCGGTGAGTGGATGGCGGCGAGTCCGATCTACACCGCACGGATGCAGCGCATGCTGGGCTACGAAGGCGACACGGTCGAGACGATCCTCAAGGGCATCCAGTTCGACGTCGGTGCCCCGCCGGAGTTCATGGACTTCCGGCTCTCGGTCGAGGACGACCACCACGGTCGCTTCCACCTCGACCATTGCGGCGCGCTGATGGACGTCGAGCCGATGGGCGACGACTACGTGCGCGGGATGTGCCACGACATCGAGGACCCGACCTTCGACGCCACGGCCATCGCCACCAACCCGAAGGCCCGGGTGCGGCCCGTGCATCGGCCGCCCCGGACCCCGGCCGACCGGAGCCCGCACTGCGAATGGACAGTGGTCATCGACGAGGCGAACGATCCGCTCGCCGTTCCTCCGGGCTCGGCCGCTCTGGCCGAGTGCGAGGCCGCCCTCCTGCCGTTGGCCGAACCCGATCCGGCGCTCCCCGACGACGACGGGTGGAACGACTACGCCGCGCCGCTCGACCCCGACCTCGTGATGGAGCGGTTCTCGTCCGCGACGTTGGCGGCGATCGCCGACGAGGTCGCGCTCCAGGGCCAGCTCCTCGCGCGGGCCTACCTGATCGAGCTGGCCGAGCGCGTCGGCCCCGACGAGTTGACGTCCATCGGTGTCGCCCAGGCTTCGGGGATCGCGGGGCTCACGACCAAACGACTCGCCGCAGCCCTGGCACAGCCACCCAGCCTCGACGGTCTGGCAGCAGTCCTCGCCGTCCATCCGCTGTTCCTGCCACGCGCCTATGTCGACGTCGACTTCGTCCTGGGGGACGACCGTCTCCGAGTCGCGCTGCGGCCGTGCACGGCCCTCGACGAGGACGACGGGCTCACGTGGGCGGGCCTGCTCACGGGGCCGGCGGGCGACGAGATCCTCCGGGCCGCGGTCGTGTGCCTGGTCCCGACCGCATCGGTGAACCGGTCCGGCGACGCGTTCGCGACCTGGACGATCACCGACGATCCGTCGACCGAACCCGCGCCACAGCCCGACTCGGTGACCCTCACCGAGTTCTCGGCCGGTGCCGACTTCGCATTCGCGCGTCGCGGCGCACGATGATGTCCGGCGCATGAGCCCGACTCCAGTCACCGTTCCCGTACCCGACGCCAGCGACGACACCGCCGCCGAGGCCGCGATCCGAGCCGAGGTGCGCCCGTGGATGGAACGCCACGCCGGCCGGTTCGGCCCGGGGTCCGGGCAACGGAACCTGGGCGACAGCATCGAGTTCATCGACACCGCTCGTGCATGGCAGTCCGAACTGGACGACGGTGGGTGGGGCGTTCCGTCCTGGGCGCCGGAGTTCGGCGGACGCGGTCTCTCGTCGACCGAGGTTCGGGTCGTGAAACAGGAGGAAGCGCGCTTCGCGGTCCCCATCGGGCCCTTCCACGTCGCCCTCAGCATGGTCGGACCCACGATCATGCAGTTCGGTACCGAGGCGCAGCGCGATCGCTTCCTCCCGTCGATGCGGCGAGGCGAGCACATCTGGTGCCAGCTGTTCTCCGAGCCCGATGCCGGCTCCGACCTGGCGTCGCTCCGCACCCGGGCCGTCCGGGACGGTGACGAATGGGTCGTGGACGGGCAGAAGGTCTGGACGAGCGGCGCCCGCTACGCCGACTGGGGGATCCTCCTCGCCCGCACCGACGCCGACTCGTCGCGCCATGCCGGCATCACGTACTTCCTCCTCGACATGACCACGCCCGGGGTCGAGGTGCGCCCGCTGGTGCAGATCAACCGGGAGGCGCACTTCAACGAGGTCTTCCTGCACGAGGTGCGGATCCCGGCCGAGAACGTCCTGGGTACGGTCGGCGACGGCTGGACCGTCGCCCGCGCCACCCTCGGTGCCGAGCGACTGGGGATCGGGACGATCTCCATGGCCGACCGACTCGACCGGATCCTCACCCGCGCTCGGGCGAACGGGCGGCTGGCCTCCCCGGTGGTGCGCGATCGCATCGTCGACGCGTGGATCAACTCGACCCTGGTGACGCTCACCGGCGATCGCGTCTCCCACGCCATCCGACACGGCGGCGAGATCGGCCCCGAGGCGAGCGTGATCAAGTTGGCACTGTCGAAGCTGATCGAACAACTGGGCACGCTGGCGATGGACGCGCTCGGCCCCGAGGGGATGCTGGAGGGAACCGGCCCGCAGGGGTACGGCGACCTGCAGGACCAGTTCCTCGGCCAGTGGTCCTCGCGCATCGGGGGCGGCACCGAGCAGATCCAGCGCAACCTCATCGGCGAGCGCGCCCTCGGCCTGCCCCGCGAACCCGGCCGCTAGTCGTCCGGGCCGCCCGTCATCGCGACGGCGTGGCGAACGCCTTCGACTCGAGGTGCTCCTCGAATCCGGCGACGCCCATCTCGCGCCCGATGCCCGACTGTTTGTAGCCGCCGAAGGGCACGTCCGGGCCGTACCAGACACCGCCGTTGATCGACATCGTCCCGGTCCGGATACGGCGGGCGACGGTGATGGCGTGGTCGTCGGTCCCACCGAAGACCGCCCCCGACAGTCCGTAGACCGAGTCGTTCGCGATCGCCACGGCGTCGTCGTCGCCGTCGTGGGCGATGGCGACGAGGACCGGCCCGAAGACCTCCTCTCGCGCGACGGCCATGTCGCTGGTGACGTCGGCCAGGAGGGTCAGTGCGTAGTAGTTGCCGTCGTCGAGTCCCTCCGGTCGTCCGCCGCCGCACACCAGGCGGGCGCCGGCGGCGACCGCGTCGCGCACGTAGCCGTCGACCCGGTCCCACTGCGCGGCGCTGATGAGAGGCCCCATCATCGAGCCGGGGTCGTCCGGATCGCCGACCGGCACCGCGGCCATCATCGCGGCGATGGCGGCGACGCCCTCCTCGTAGCGGCTGCGAGGGAGCAACACCCGGGTGGTCAACGCGCAGCCCTGGCCCGCGACGATGCCGGTCCCGAAGGCTGCGGTCGCGGCCATCGAACCCATGTCGTCGACGTCGTCGAGGACGACGGCCGCCGACTTGCCGCCGAGTTCGAGGAACACCTTGGTGACGTTGGCTGACGCCGCCGACATCACGCGTCGACCGGTGGCGGTCGATCCGGTGAAGGAGATCATGTCGACCCGTGGGTCGGTGGTGAGGTGCTCGCCGATGGTCTTGTCGGAGGAAGTGACCACGTTGAACACGCCGGCGGGGATGTCGGTGTGCTCCGCCACCAGCCGCCCGAGCGCGAGCCCGGTCCATGGCGTCTCCGGCGCGGGCTTCAGCACGACGGTGCATCCCGCGGCCAACGCGGGGATCACCTTGGCGAGGTTGATCTGGTTGGGCACGTTCCACGGGGTGATGGCGGCGACGACGCCGATGGGTTCCTTGTCGACCCAGCGCTCGGCCGGCCCGCCGAGGGTGTCGGCGGTGCCGAGCTGCTCGGACCACACGTACGACTCGGCCAGGTCGGCGTAGTAGGGGACGAACGCGAGCGGTGCCTGGACCTGCACCGACCCGCAGGCCGAGCGCGGGGCGCCGACCTCGGCGACGGTGATGTCCGTGAGGTGGTCGGCGTGGCCGACCAATGCCTCGTGGAGCTGTCGGAGGCAACGCACCCGCAACGCCACGTCGGTCGACCAGTCGGTCTCGTCGAACGCTCGTCGAGCGGCGGTGATCGCCGCGTCGATGTCCGCCGGCGACGCGTCGGCGGCGACGCCGATGACGGACCCGTCGACGGGCGAGGAGTTGTCGTAGGTCGCGCCGCCCTCGGCGTCGCGCAGGATGCCGTCGACCAGGAGCCGATGCTCGTGCCAGATGCCCATCTCAGAGCCTCGTGATCTGGCCGCCGTCGACGGCGACGATCTGGCCCGTCATCCAGCGGGCCTCGTCCGACAGCAGGAACAGCACCGGGCCGACGTGGTCGTCGGGGGTGCCGAGGCGCTTCAGCGCCAGCGAGTCCACGAGCGGGTCCTGGAACTCCTTGGGGACCTGCTTGTTCATGGCTGCGGTGTCGGTGGGGCCGGGGGCGATGGCGTTCACACGGATGTTGCGGAACCCGAGCTCCTGGGCCAGCGACGACGTGAGGAAGTTGAGGCCCGACTTGGCGAGTCCGTAGAACCCGCTGATGGCCATCCAGGCAGCGGTCGACGTCTGGTTCACGATGGAACCGCCGCCGCCCTTGCCCATGGGGCGCATGACCGAGCGCGTGCAGTGCAGGGCTCCCAGCAGATTCACCTGCAGGAAGCGGTCGAGGTAGTCGTAGTCGACGGTGGTGAGGCCGGCGAGCTCCATGTCGCCGAAGATGGCGGCGTTGTTCACGAGGTGGTCGATGCCGCCGAAGGCGTCGACGGTGGCCGCGGCCATGGCATCGGTGCTCGCCGGGTCGCCGACGTCGGTCCGGATGAACAACGCACGATCGCCGAGCGAGTCGGCCACCGCTGCGCCCGCCTCGTCGTTCAACTCGGCGACGACGACGTTGGCGCCCTCGGCGTGCAGCGCTCGGGCATAGGCCTCGCCGATGCCGCCACCGGCACCGGTGACGATGGCGGTGCGGTTCTCGAATCTCACGATGTCTCCGTCTCTCGCCCGTTGCGGGCGTGGGTTCCGATGGGGCCGAGCGACGCGAACGCTCGTTCGAGGTGCGCGACCTGGCGTGTCGAGGGCCAGCGAGCGGGGTCGGCGATGGCACGCATGGCCACGCCGTCGAGGACCGCCAGGAGATGGTCGGCGGCTTCGACGGGGTCGGTGGCGACGAGCCCGGTGAGCCGCGCCGGGAGGTAGCCGTCCCAGTACTCGGCCACCTGACGGTCGAAGCGCAACAGGTCGGGGTCGAAGAGACCCGCGGCGCGGACGCTGAAGGAGAACCGCCAGTTCTCGATCGACTCGGCGTCGGTGGGCAGCACCGCGGCCAGGACGTCGACGGGGTGGGCATCGGGTCCGCCGCGGTCGACGAGGCGGGTGACCATCACCGACGCGGCGTGGTCGAGCGCAGCAGTGATCAACTCCGCCCGGTCGAGGAAGTGATGGCTGACGAGGCCGGTCGTGGCGCTGAAGCGTCGGGCGAGGGCACGCAACGAGAGCGCCTCGACACCACGCTCGGCGATCAGGCCGTAGGCCGCGGCCGCGAGCTCGCCTCGGCGGTCGGCAGGTGTCGGGCTTGTCGGATCGGGATCGATGGCCCGACCCTAGACAACACAACAGCTGTCATGTCACCGTCTCCGGCGGCCGAATGGCATCCGACGGCCGAGTAGACAGGCGTCGTGTCCGACTCCGACTCCGACTCCGACCACGTCGTCCTCGATCCGCAGGTCGCCGAGCGCTTCGCCCACCTCCGCGGGGTCTCGGTCGAGCAGTACTTCACCGTCGGCGTGGAGGAACCGCCGGTTCCGGCGGTCGGGCCGGTGCCGGGCGTGGTGTGGAGCGACACCACCGTCGACGGCGACACCCCGGTCCCGGTCCGGCGCTACGTGCGCCGAGGGGCATCCGCCGACGCCAAGCCCTGCCTCGTGTGGTGCCACGGTGGCGGTTGGGGTCTTGGTCATCTCGACATGGTCGAGGCCCATGTGGTGGCCCAACGCGTGGCCGACGCGATCGACGCCGTCGTCTACTCGGTCGACTACGGCCTCGCCCCCGCCCACCCGTATCCGGTTCCGCAGGACCAGATCGTCGACGTCTTCGGTCACGCACTCGGCGACCCCGACGTGGACCCGACGCGGGTCGCGCTCGGCGGTGCGTCGGCCGGAGGTCACCTGGCGGCCTGCGCGGCGCATCGCCTCACGGTCGCCGAGGCGCCGATCGCCGCGTTGTTCCTGGCCTACCCGGCCACCGACCCGGTCGACGGCCCGTTCCCGGAGGTGAAGCCCGACGAGTGTCCGGAACTCCTCTGGTTCGACGGCGCCAAGATCGCGTCCTTGTTCGCCGAGCACGCCGGGGCCATGCCGCCGCCAACCGGTGCCGTCCCGGCCCGCCTGGAACCGGTGGGACTCCCGCCGACACTCGTGACCACAGCATCGCTCGACGGACTCGGTCCGCAGGCCGAGGCCTACGTCGACCTCCTCGTCGCGGCCGGCGTCGAGGTCGAACACCACGAGGTGCGGCGCGTACTCCACGGCTACCTCGACCTGTGCGGCTCCGTCCCGGTCGCGGACGCTGCGCTCGACCGCCATCTCGCGTGGCTCGGCGACGCCCTGCGGTGATCGCACCCGGCTGGGCCGTGGAGCGTTGTACTAGGCATTGACTGCAG
>JBFIHN010000177.1:0-7117 GCA_041601775.1 Acidimicrobiales bacterium | reverse complement strand
GTCCCCGCCCGCCGGATCGGCCAGCCCGACGACATGGCCGCGGCGGCGCTCTTCCTCGCCGGGAAGGGCTCGACCTACCTCGTCGGGGAGACGATCGTCGTCGACGGCGGCATCGCCAACGTCGGCTAGTCGGTCCTCCCGTCCCACGCGCGGCGTCGCCTGCTCAAGTCGCCCCCGCATGTTCGGTACGTACCGGTCGGCATGTTGCGGTACGGATTCGACACGGAACGTGCCGATCGGTGCGTTGCGGTACGGATTCGACGTGGAACGTGCCGATCGGCACGTTGCGCTCGGGGTGCGTTCGCGGCAAACGGCACGCTCTGTGCTCGGGGTGCGTTCGCGGCGAACCGTGCGTTCGGTGTCGGGTCAGGCGTCGGGCAGGTGGACGTCCGCGGGCGACTGCCCGTGCTCGTCGGCCGGGTAGCCGACCTGGCAGTACCCGTGGTTGCAGTATCCGCCGGGGTGCTTGTGCAGGTACCCCTGGTGGTAGTCCTCGGCGTAGTAGAAGACGCCGTCGCCCGCGTCCGCCGCGAGCGCGATCTGGGTCGTGATCTGGCCGAAGCCGGCGTCGTCGAGTGCCCGCTGGTAGCGCTCCCGCGAGGCTTCGACCGCGGCCAGCTGCGCCTCGGTCGTCGGGAAGATCGCCGAGCGGTACTGCGTACCGACGTCGTTGCCCTGCCGGTTCTCGGTCGTCGGGTCGTGGTTCTCCCAGAACGCCTTCAGGAGCGTGTCGATGTCGACCTGCGACGGGTCGTAGACCACCTGCACCGCCTCGGTGTGGCCGGTCCGCGCGGTGCAGGTCTCCTCATAGGTCGGGTTCTTGGTCCACCCACCCATGTAGCCGACGGCGGTGGAGTGGACGCCGGGGATCTGCCAGAAGATGCGCTCGGCACCCCAGAAGCACCCCATGGCGACGACGATGACCTCGTGACCGTCGGGCCACGGGCCCTGCAACGGCGTCCCGAGCACGACGTGCGCATTCGCCACGGGCAGTGCGGTGTCGCGCCCGGGGAGCGCGTCGTCGGGGGAGATCATGGAGGTCTTGTCACGGCCGAAGAAGGACATACAGCCAGGCTAGGACCGTCCTCGTCGAACGTCTCCCGCCGAGCTGGTGGCGAGTCTGGGCCCGGCCCTGCCGGCAGGGTCGACCGATAGCGTGTGGGGATGCTCGCAGATGATGAGGTGGAACGGGTCCTGGTCGTCACGGCGCATCCCGATGACGTCGACTTCGGCGTCGCCGGTTCGATCGCCCGATGGACCGACGCGGGCGCGACGGTGTCGTATTGCATCGTCACCGACGGCGACGCCGGCGGGTTCGACCCCGAGGTCCCACGGTCCGACATCCCGGGCATCCGGCGCGGCGAGCAGACGGCTGCGGCCGAGGCGGTCGGTGTCGACGAACTGCACTTCCTCGGCTACCCGGACGGACGGCTCGAGGTGTCGCTCGACCTCCGGCGCGACATCTCGCGCATCATCCGGATGCTCCGTCCGCGCCGGGTGATCACCCAGTCACCGCTGCGCACGCTCGACAGCATGTATCGGAACCACCCCGACCACATCGCCACCGGCGAGGCCGCGTGCTGCGCCGTGTACCCCGACGCCCGCAACCCGTTCACGTTCCCCGAACTCGTCGACGACGGCCACGAGGCGTGGGCGGTCGAGGAACTCTGGATCATGGGGAACGGCGACGAGGCCGACACCTACGTCGACATCACCGACACCTTCGACCGCAAGATGAAGGCACTGCGCTGCCACGTCAGCCAGAACACCGGCGGCGAGGAGATGGAGGAGCGGCTCCGGACCTGGAACGGTGCGAACGCCGAAGCGGGTGGCCTCGGTGCCGGGCGCCTCGCGGAGTGCTTCCGGGTGATGGACACCCGCTGATCCGGCGGGTCAGAGACCGGCCGCTCGGAGCATCGACGGCGGGATGGTGTCGTCGCCTCGGGCGAGCATCGCCGCGCGCTCGACGTTGACCTCGTCGAACTCGCGTTGGGTCCACGCGTCCCACGGTCCGGGCGCGATGGCGGTCACGTCGCCTCGGGCGTCCACACACGCGCGGAGGTAGTCCTGCAGGTCGCGGACCTCCTCCTCGCCGCCGATGGGTCCGTGTCCGGGGACGATGATCGGCGCGAGGTCGACCAGCGCGTCGAGTTCGTCGGCCCAGCGACCCGGGTCCCCCTGGTAGCAGCGGGGCGTCACCCCGAAGCTGGCCATCGCGCCGGCGAAGCAGATGCCCGCGCCACCGACGACGGCCACGAGGTTCTCGGCCTGGGAACCCGAGCACGGGTGGAGCGAGACCGCCGGGGTGAGGCGCGCCGGATCGTCGACGATGTGGCTCACCGGGCGGGTGCGGAGTTCGTCGTCGAACTCGGCGGCCACGGCCGGGTGCAGCCGCCGGTAGACGTCGGGCGTCGGCGCCTGGTCGAGGTGGATGCTGGTCTGGCTCCGGCCGTACATCCCCGACATGGTGAACAGTGCCGATCCTCCGACCGACTCGATCGTCGAGCCGGTGAGCACGGTCCGTCGCACCCGGAGGCCGAGCGCTTCGATCGCGGCGATGAACGCCTCGGTCTGCGACGGCACGCACAACGTGTCGATGGCGGTGGCGGCGTCCTCGTCGACCACCAGGCCGGCGTTGGGGCGACCGTCGCCCGGGTCGTCGGCGAGCCACGCGTGGACGCCGGTGTCGAGCGGGACGAGGGTCACGAGCCGGCCCTGTCCGCAGCCGTGTGACGGGTCATCGGCACGTGGGGGATGTCGTCCTCGTCGTAGCCGGGGCCGCTGACCTCGAAACCGAAACGTCCGTACCAGTCGGCCAGGTGCGCCTGGGCGCCGAGGTGGATCGACGGTGCGCCGCCCTGTTCCAGGAGGTCGATCGCCGCGCGCATCAACGCCGACGCCGCGCCGCCGGAGCGGGCGTCGGCGCGGGTGACCACCCGGCCGATCGACGAGCGGTCGGTGCCGGGGTCGAGGACGCGGACGGCGGCAGCCACACCGCGTTCGTCGCGGATCCACAGGTGGAGTGCATCGGCCTCGTGGTCGCGCCCGTCGAGGTCGAGGAACACGCAGTCCTGTTCGACCACGAAGATCTCGCTGCGCAGGCGGAGGATGTCGTACAGGTCGCGTGGGCGGAGCTCGTCGAACCGTGCGCGGTGGATGACGGGATCGGTCACCCGTGCATCGTGACACGGGCTCGCGACGTGGGTCAGTCGCGTTGCAGCGTCGCGAACCAACGGTCACCCGATCGGCGGATCGACAGGAGCCGCAAGTCGGCCAGCGTCGCCGCATCGCCGATGCCGTCGGCACCGACCACGGCCCACGGGAACCATCCCGTGCGCGAGCCGCCCATCGAGATGCGCGCCTCGATGACACGCGTGGCGGACCCGGGTTCGCCGACCTCGGCGACGACGCGGCCCCCGCTTCGCAGCAGCTCGTGCAGCCGGACCAGCAGCGTGGCCGGATCGCCACCGATGCCGATGTTCCCGTCGAGCAGTACGGCCGCACCCCAGCGTCCCGTGCCGGGGAGCGGCTCGAAGACCGAGCGGTGCAGGACCGGCGCTCCCAGCTCGCGGGCGTGGAGGATCGCCTCGGTGCTGACGTCGACCCCGAGGGTCGTGACGCCGTGCGCCGCCAGGTGGGCGACGATGCGTCCCGGGCCGCAACCGACGTCGAGGACCGGGTGGTCCAGGCCGTCGATGGCGAAGAGGTCGTCGGCGTCGGGTTCGCCGAACCAGCGGTCGGCGTCGGGTGCGAGATCCAGACCGCACGACGACACGAGTCGTGCGACCGGTGGGGCCGTCGGCATCAGGAGACCTCGTCGACGAACGACTGCTCGACGCGCCGGACCGAAGCAGCGAAGCGGGTGGTCGGCGCCGACCGGGCGACGACCAGCGCGTCGGTGAAGTGGTCGACGTCGGTCATGCGGGCGAGGTCGCCCACCCGGAGTCCCAGCGACTCGAGCCGGGTCCGCTGTGCCGCCCCGGTGTGATCGGTGCTCATGGGGACGTCGTGGAAGACCCGGTCGTCCGCCTGGTGGAGACCGATGGCCCACCAGCCGCCGTCGGTGGCCTCGCCGAGGACCGCATCGTTGCCGTCGGCGAGCCGCGCCATCGCATCGTCGAGGAGTGCGCCGGTGATCTGGGGGGTGTCCATGCCGATCTGGACGCCGGCGCCCGACGTCTGGGCCCAGGCGGCGGCGAGGCGACGGTCGAACGTCTCGTCGACCTGGGGCACGACCCGCACCCCGGCAGGGAGCCACGGCCCGGGTGCGCCGTCGAGCGCGGCGACGACCTCGTCGGCGCCGGACGCGATGGCCGCCTCGAACGTGTCGGCCAGTGCCGCGGCGGCGATGTCGCCGGCCTGGGAGGGCGAACACGGAGGGCACAGCCGCGTCTTCACGCGGCCGGGCACGGGCTCCTTGGCCATCACGAGAACGAACACCTGCGGGAACGTACCCAGCCGCCCCCGCGAACAGACCCGGTTCGCCGCTTACGAAGTGCTGAACATCGCTCGTCGCCACGACGCATCGGGACGGTCTCCGTACGATGCAGCACCATGGCCGACGCTCCACACATCGTCGTCGTCGAGGACGATCTGGCGATCGCCGAGGTGGTCGTGCGCTACCTCGACAAGGACGGCTTCCGCGTCGACTCGTACGGCCACGGTGGCGAGGCCCTCGACGCCCTGCTGGCCGACCCGCCCGATCTGGTCGTCCTCGACCTCATGTTGCCGGGCATCGACGGTGCCGAGCTGTTCCGGCGACTGCGGGCGCTGGCTCCGGTACCGGTCGTGATGCTGACCGCTCGCGGTGACGAGACCGATCGGATCATCGGACTCGAGATGGGTGCGGACGACTACATCACCAAGCCGTTCTCGCCCCGCGAGCTGGTGGCCCGGGTGAAGGCGGTGCTGCGCCGTGTGCAGGGCCAGCTCGAGACCGTCGAGGCCGGAGCGTCCCCGGTGCTGACCGCCGGTGCGCTGGAGGTCGACGTCGCCGCCCGCCAGGTCCGGCGGGCCGGCGCGGTCGTGTCGCTCACGGCACGCGAGTTCGAACTGCTCGCCTTCTTGATGCGCAACCCCGACACCGCGTTCCGTCGCGAGGAGCTCCTCGAGAAGGTGTGGGGCTACACGTTCGGTGACACCTCGACGGTGACGGTCCACGTGCGACGGCTCCGCGAGAAGGTCGAGGACGATCCGGGCGATCCGCAACACCTGGTCACGGTCTGGGGCGTCGGCTACCGGTTCGTGCCATGAACGGCGCCATGGGTCTCCGGGCGCAGGCGGTCATCGTGGCGGTGGGGGTCTCGCTCACGGTCGTCACGGCGTGGCTGCTCGACCTGCCCGGCGGCGACACCGTGTCGCTGCTCGGTCTCGCCGGCGGCGGGGCCCTGGCCGCGGCGGTGCTCGGCGCGCTCGTCCTGCGGTCGATGCGCACGGCCACGCTGCGGGCACAGGGAGTCGCCGTGGCGTTGGTGTCGGTCCTGGGCACCGGTGTCGGTGTCGTCCTGGCGGCCTACGCCATGTTCGTGTCGTCCCACGACCTCGGTGCCCTCCTGGTCGTGCTGCTGGCGTCGTCGACGGCCGCGGTGCTCATGGCGATCCGGTTCGGTTCGCGTATCAGCACGGCGAGTCGAGATCTCGAGGACCTGACGCGGCGCCTCGGCGACGGCGACCTGATCATGGTCGGCGACGTCCCCGTGGCCCACGAGCTCCGCCGCCTCGCAGAGGAGCTGCATCACGCGTCGGAGCGCCTCGACGACGCGCGCCGCAAGGAACGGGCGATGGAGTCGGCCCGCCGAGAGCTGATCGCGTGGGTCAGCCACGACCTGCGGACGCCGCTGGCGGGCATCCGGGCCATGGTCGAGGCGCTCGAGGACGGCGTCGTCGACGACGAGGCCGACGTCGCCCGCTACCACGCCACCATGCGTCGCGAGACCGACCGGCTGGCGATGCTCGTCGACGACCTGTTCGAGCTCAGTCGGATCGAGGCCGGTGCGCTGGACCTGCGACTCGAGGAGGTGACGTTGGGCGACATCGTCGCCGAGGCCGTCGCCGGGGCGATGCCCGTGGCCACGGCGAAGGGCGTCCGCCTCCGCGGCGACAACGGTGGCGTCGATCCCGCGCTGCGCGTGGCCCCGGCCGAGCTCACCCGGGTCGTACGCAACCTGCTCGACAACGCCATCCGCCACACGCCCGCCGGGTCGGACGTCGAGGTCCGCTGCGCGGTGGCCGGCGGCAACGCGACCGTGTCCGTCGCCGACGCGTGCGGCGGCATCCCCGACGACGACATCGGCCGGGTCTTCGACCTCGCCTTCCGGGGCGACGACGCACGGGGGAGTGGTGGCGGTGGCGGCCTCGGCCTGGCCATCGCCCACGGTCTCGTCGGCGCCCACAACGGCACCATCCGGGTCGAGAACCGCGGACCGGGCTGTCGCTTCACCGTCGAGCTCCCCCTCGACGGGCCGGACTCGGTCTCGACCTTCGGGTCAATGCCTACCCGCCGGTAACCTGGGGGGATGGCCGACTACCTCGTTCCCTTCGACGACATCCGCTTCGTGCTGAGCCGCATCGCCGGCCTCGGCGAACTGTCCGAGTACGAGGGCTACGAGCACGCCGAGCCCGACATGGTCTTCGGGGTGCTCGAGGAATGCGCCCGGTTCATGCAGGACAAGGTGGCGCCGCTCAACCGCATCGGCGACGAGCAGACCACGGTCTGGAACCCCGACACCACGGTGACGACGCCGGAAGGCTTCATCGCCGCCTACCAGGACTACGTGGCTGCGGGGTGGGGTGGCGTGGCGCTGCCCGAGGCCTACGGCGGCGGCGGGTTCCCGTGGCTCGTCGGCATCGCCATGCAGGAGATGCTCACCGCGTCGAACGAAGCGTTCTCCATGGCACCGCTGCTGACCCAGGGGGCAATCGACGCCATCCTCACGCACAGCGACGAGATCCAGAAGGAGACGTACCTCCCCAAGATGGTGACCGGCGAGTGGACCGGCACCATGAACCTCTCCGAGCCCCAGGCCGGCTCCGACGTCGGCGCGGTCCGCACCCGAGCCGAGAAGCAGGACGACGGGACCTACAAGATCACCGGCACGAAGATCTGGATCTCGTGGGG
>JBFIHN010000176.1:0-7142 GCA_041601775.1 Acidimicrobiales bacterium | reverse complement strand
GTTGATGCCGCTGATGCTCCTGGGCCGACTCGAGATCGCTCCCGTCCTCGTGGGCGCGGCGCTGGCGACCTCGGCCGTCGCCCGCCGGGTCACGAACCTGCGTCGCCGGGTCGACGACGCCCGATCGTCGGCCGACCGACCGTCCGCCGGGTGACCGTCCGCCGGGTGACCGTCCGCCGGGTGACCGTCCGTCGGGTTGCCGGCGGCCGGCCGGGCCGCTTCGCGCCGTTCGTTGTCGAGCGCCGGGTCCTGTCGGCCTCACTGCACGTCGCCGGCCTGTCGATCCTCGCGATCGCAGGAGCCGCCGCAGCCGGACTGGTGGTCGAACTCCTCTACCGCGACGACCAGTGGCCCGCCCTCACGGTGTCGACCCTGGGCCTCGGGGCGCTCGGCGCTGTGCTCTGGCGCGGCACGTCCCTGCCGGACAACGCGGGTGGCGCCGGTGGTGCCATCCGGGCGGTGGGCGTCGCATGGCTGACGATCTCGGTCGCCGCTGCCGTTCCCTTCGTCCTGGCCGGCGTGTTGCGCTGGGACCTCGCGCTCTTCGAGTCGGTGTCGGGTCTCACGGGTACCGGTTCGACGGTGCTCGCGCCCATCGAGGGCAACACCCACGGGATCCTCTTCTACCGACAGATGACGCAGTGGGTCGGCGGGATGGGGGTGGTCGTCCTCGCCGTGGCGATCCTGCCGTTCCTCGGCATCGGCGGTCTCGAACTGTTCCGCGCCGAGTCTCCCGGACCCACGGCCGACCAGTTGGTCCCGCGGGTGTCCCAGACCGCTCGACGGCTGTGGACGATCTACTGCTCGCTCACGGCAGTGAGCATCGTGGTGCTGTTGGCCACCGGCATGGGTCTCTACGACGCGGTCTCCCACGCCGCCACGGGCGTGGGAACCGGTGGGTTCTCGCCGTACAACGACTCGATCTCGCACTTCGACTCGGCCACGGTCGAGGCGGGGATCATCGTGTCGATGTTCCTGGGAGCGGTGAAGTTCCCGCTCTTCTACGCCGCGCTCCGTCGCCGTGATCCGGGGGTGTTCTGGCGATCGAGCGAGTTCCGCTTCATGGTGTGGATCATCGTGTCGGCGACGGCGTTCATCACGGTCGTGAACTGGCGCGACGGCATGGCTGCCGGCACCGCCCTGCGCGACGCGGCGTTCAACGTGGTCTCGCTGATGTCGAGCTGTGGGTTCGGGACAGCGGACTTCACACAGTGGGTACCGGCGACGCAGATCGTGCTGTTGTTCCTCATGGTCACGGGCTCCATGGCCGGTTCGACCTCGGGTGCGGTCAAGTTGTTCCGTGTGCAGGTGGTGGCGAAGCACGCCTGGCGCGAGGTGTTGCGCGTGCGGTGGCCCCGAGGGGTGTTCCCGATCCGTCTCGGACGCGAGCCGATCCCGGAGGACATCGTGCGGTCCGTGCTCGGCTACGTGATGTTCTACTTCGTGCTCGCGGTCGCCGGCATCGTGGTCCTGTCCGCCCTCGGCGCCGACCTGGCGACGTCCGCGGGTTCGGTGGTGACCGCCATGGGGGGCGTCGGTCCCGGTCTCGGCGAGACCGGTCCCGCGTCGAACTTCTTGGTCTTCGACGGGGTGCAGCGCGGGGTGATGATCGCCCTGATGCTCCTCGGTCGCCTCGAGATCTTCCCGCTGCTGCTGTTCCTGCTCCCGGTCGGGCACCGGGTCCGACGTGGTCGCACCCGGTTCAGCCCGGCGGCTCGGACTCACGATCGGGTGGAATCCTCGGGAGCAACTGTTCGAGCACGCCGCTGACGTCGAGATGCTCGGCCCGGTCGAGGGCCTCGAGCGTGCAGAACGCCTCGCAGGTGGCGTCGTGTGCTCGCCACTGGAGCGAGACGACCAGCGACGCGTGATGACCGTCGTCGAGGGCGAGCACGGCTTCGAAGATCGCCGAACCGCGGTCGACGTAGGAGACCTCGCCCAGGTCGTGGACTGCCTCCACCAACCGGCGAAACGTCTCGGCCGGAGGGCTCGACAACACGATCGTGTCGGTGCCGAGCATCCGGACGTCGTCCGCGATGTGGTCGCCTCCGGGGACCCTCGGCTGCGGTCGCCCCGTCGGTGCGACGTCGACCTTGTCACCGGCTGGGTGGGCACGCGGCCCCGCCGCCGACGCTGCCGTTCGAGACGGAGCGTCGGTGCGGTGCAGGTCCCCGTGCCGGCGGGCGAGGGCCAGCACGCGGTACGCGGCGTTGACCTCGACGGTGCGCGCCACGCCTGCGTCGCCGACCAGGTCAGGGTGCGACCGACGCACCAGCACCCGGTACGAGTCCCGCACGGTCGTCCAGTCGTCGGAGGCCGACACGCCGAGGATCGACCGGGCGGTGGCCAGGTCCACGTCGCTCAAGCGGTGAGGAACGAGCGCATCGACGCCTCGTACCAGCTCGGGTCGTCGGCGCCGCACAGCTCCCGCGCCGAGTGCATGGCCAACTGCGCGATCCCGACGTCGACGGTGCTGATGCCCAGACGGGCCGCGGTCGTGGGGCCGATCGTCGATCCGCACGGGATGTCGGTCCGGCCGACGAAGTGTTGGGTGGGGACGCCGGCGTCGGCGCATGCCTGCAGGTAGACGGCCACGGACTCGGGATCGGACGCGTAGCGCTGGTTGGCGTTGACCTTCACCACCGGCCCCTCGTTGAGCGTCACGTGGTGGTCGGGCTCGTGGCGATCGGTGTAGTTGGGGTGGGTGGCGTGGGCCATGTCGGCCGAGAGGCAGACCGAGCCGGCCAGCGCGCGCAGCAGGTCCTCGCGTCCCCCGCCGGTCGCGCCCACGATCCGTTCGAGCACACCGCCGAGGAGCAGGGAGTCGGCCCCGGTCTGCGACGTCGACCCGACCTCCTCGTGGTCGTAGAGGCACACCACGGGAACGACGTCGGCGTCGTCGTCGGGTGTCGCCAGGAGTGCTGCCACGGCCATGAACGACGAGCAGAGGTTGTCGAGTCGCGGGGCGCTCACGAACACACCCCCGCGACCGGTCCGCCGTGCAGGTGTCAGGTCATGGGCCATCGCCTCCCAGGCGAGGACGTCGTCCGGTCCCGAGAGACCGGCGGCGGCGGCGATCGTCTCGAGGAACGTCGTGTCGGTTCCCCGCTCGGTGTCGAGGTCCCAGATGGGTGCGAGGTGGGTCTGATGGTTGAGCTGCAGGCCCTTGTCGTTGATGTCGCGGTCGAGATGGATGGCGAGCTGCGGCACCCGCAGCAGCGGTTCGTCGATCCGGAACAGGACCGGTCGCGGGGCGTCGTGGCCTCGCAGCACGATCCGGCCCGACAGTCCCAGATCACGATCGAGCCACGAGTTGACCAGCGCGCCTCCGTAGACCTCGACGCCGAGCTGGCGGAACCGGGCCGACGTGCGGTCGGCGTTGGGCTTGATCCGCAGGTTCGGGCTGTCGGTGTGGGCGCCGACGAGACGGAAGGCTCTCGGCGTGCGGCTCGGCTGGCGCCAGGCGATCAACGATCCTCCCCGAGTGACCATCCGTGCCCCCGAGGCGGCGAACGTCTCGGCGAGGTCCTGGTGGACGAAGCCGCCCGCCGCGAGACGGTGCATGGCGGTCTCGACCGCATGGAACGGCGACGGGGACCGGTCGATGAGGTGGCAGAGGTCGTCGGCAACCGTGCGGTCGGGTTCCATCCCGCTGATTGAACCACGTCGCCGGGTGCGGTCCGAGGTGCTGGTTTGGGTCGGGGCGCCATGGCTCCAACAGGATGGGGACGTGCCGGCCTCCGTCTCCGTCGATCGTCCGGTGTCGATCGTGGTCATCCACCGCAACCGTCCAGAGCGGCTGCGGGCCACGATCCAGGCGTTGGCCGACCAGACCGTCCCCGTCCGGGTCATCCTCGTCGACTCCGGCTCGACCCCCGAGAACCACGCGAGGGCGACCGCGATGCTGCCCCACGACGCCGAGGTCGTGCAGATGGGCCGCAACGGTGGCTTCGGGCCGTCGGCGAACGCCGGCTGGCGTCACTTCCTCGCCCACCACCGTGGCGAATGGGTCGGCCTGTGCCCCCACGACGCGCTCCCGGCCGACGACGCCGTCGAACGGGTCCTCGACGCGGTGGCCCTCCGTCCCCGTGCCGGCCTCGCGTGCGGCGACTTCGGCGACGGCACCACGCCGGTGGTCGACCCGTACTTCGGGGGGATCCAGGTCCCGGCCACCGTGGACGAGGGATGGGATCCCGCGGGCTACCCACATGGCACCTTGTTGTTCGCCCGGCGCGCGTTCCTCGAGGACGTCGGCCTCTTCGACGAGGACTACTTCGCGTACTGCGAGGAGGCCGACCTCGGGCTCCGTGCCCACGCTGCCGGGTGGGAGGTGGGTCTGGTCCGTGGTGCCCGGGTCCACAACCCCGACATGAGCAACACGATGCCGGTCGTCGACTACCTCATGGTCCGCAACACCTTGGTCCTGGTGCGCCGGTGGTCCGGTCGCTACAAGGTCTTCATCCGGATGCTGATGGCCGGCTACCAGGTGGTCACCGAGCGGAAGACGAACCCGTATCACGACACCCGTGCCCGCCTGCTGGCGTTGCGGGACTTCATGGCCGGGCGCGTCGGTCCGCCGCCGGACGTCCTCACCCGAGCACGTCCGGCGGAAGACCCCGCGTCAGCTCAGTCCGCAGGACTGGGGTAGCTCGGCGGCCGTTCCGACTCCGGCGGCGAGTCGTAGATCAGGATCGACCCGTCCTCGTCGAAGAGCTTGACCTCGTCGGTCCACGCGCCGGGGAGGTAGCGCTTGCCGCCGTCGACGAAGCGGACCATCCCCGTGCCCTCGCGGAGGATCTCGTCCGGCCCGGTGGCGTCGGCGTCCCACCACCACTCGGTCATGTCGTCGACGCCGCTCCAGTCGTTGGGCAGCTCGAGTTCGTCCCACAGGCCGTGTTCGCCCCACGACAACGACGACGCGGTGATCGCCCCCGGCGTCGGAGCTCCGGAGAAGAGACCGTCACGGAACGTCTCCGGCGTCAGGTCGGGGCCCGCCGCCTGGAGGATGGCGAAGAGCAGCGACGGGTTCGGGTACAGGACCGGGGCGGTCTCGGCCGCTGGCGGCTCCTCACCGGTGAACCACTCGTAGAGGCTGAACCCGGGGTCGAGTTCCGGTGCCGTCGCCGCCGCGAGCGTCGTGGGGCCGAAGGCGTGCGCCCACTGTTCCTGGTCGTACACCCGGCCGAAGACCGTCGTGTCCGAGAGCGTGCCGCCGCTGACGATCCACTCCGGGAAGTACTCCTGGGCCGTTGCCTCCTGGGTGAAGTTCGCCGGGGCCACGGGATCTGCCTGCAGGATGACCGAGGTCACGCCCGCCGCCTTGAGCTTGGCGATGATGCTCGTTGCCTGCTCGGGGAGCCGGCCGGGATCGAGTTCGTACGCCAGCCGCTCGGCGAGGTCGACTCCACGGTCGGCCAGGAGGTCGCGGTAGTGCTCGGCGTTGCGCTCCGACTCCTCCGACGACGTGATGTAGACGTGTCCGAAGACCCGCTCGGTCGACTGGAACGCCTCGTCCCCGGCGAACTCGGCCGGAGCTCCGGCGAGCTTCTTGGAGATGTACTCGGCACCGTGGAGGTTCGACTGCACGCCAGCCATCCCGACGTTGATGAGGTACGGCTGGCGGTCGTTCCGGAACTGCTCGGAGCCGGTCGAACCACAGCCGACACACACCACGCCGGCCGCCGCCATCTCGTCGGCCCACGCCGACGTCAGGGCGGGGCCACCGAAGGCGGCGAAGGGCTTGTGCTCCTCGATCGCCCGCTGGGCGTCGGCGCGTGCCGCGACCTCGTCGGTCGACGACCCGCTCGCCTGGACGATCTTGAGGTCCACGGTCCGTCCGTAGGTCTGGTAATAGGCGCCGAAGAGGTCGGCGAATCCCTGCACCGTCTCCTCGATCTGGGCGCGCGTGTCGTCGTTCTTGATCGGACCGGTGATGAAGTCGAGCACCGGATCGTCCTCGGGGGTCGAGTAGTAGACGACCGTGATCGAGTCCGCGGTCACGCCGGTGTGGGTCGCGCCGCCGTTGTCGTCGACGTTGGCGTAACACTCGGGTGCGTAGAAGTACGGGATGGCGACGGTGCCGCGCTCCTGATCGCAGGTGTCGGGCCAGTCGAGTTCGAGACCCTCGTCCTGGGCCTGCGTCCACGAGATGGCGCCGGCGGGTCGTTCGACCGTGCCGGTGTCGACGGATCGGTCGGTCGTGGCCTCGGGGGTCTCGCTGTCGTCGTCGCCGCCGGTGAAGACGATCACGGCGATGACCGCGAGCACCGCCACGATGGCGACGATGGGTCCGTAGCGCCGGAGCGCGTTGCCGCCCCCGGGGCCGTCGTTCTGGTCGCTGCTGGGCTGCATGCAGGTCTCCTTGTTCTGGGATGGTTCTCCGGGATGGTGCTCAGGGATGACGGGTACTGCTGGTGGACGGATGTGGGGGCGGGACGCGTGGCGACGAGCGGTTGACCGCGGTGTCGTCGGGCCCGAGGTAGGACTCGACGACGAGAGGATGGGAGAGCACGTCGTCGGGTGCGCCGGTGCAGATGACGGCCCCCTGGTCCATGGCGACGAGCCGGTCCGACACGCCGCGCAGGAGCGGCATGTCGTGCTCGATGACCACGAGGCTCGCGCCCGTGTCGGTCCGGATGCGCTCGAGGAGCGGGGCGAGTGCCTCGACCTCTCGTTGTGCGATGCCGCTCGACGGCTCGTCGAGCAGGATCACCGAGGGGCGGTGGGCCAACAGACCGGCGAGGTCGACGATCCGGCGTGTGCCGGTCGAGAGTTCGGCGACGAACTTCGAGCGGTACGCGTCGAGGCCCAGGAGTTCGACCAGTTCGTCGACCCGGTTCCGCACCGTGACCTCGCTGTCGTAGACGTTGGGGAGGTGGAGGGCGGCGGCGACAGCACTGCGTGATCGCACCCACCGCTCCATCGACACCGCGATCGCCTCGTCGACGGTGAGCGACGGGAAGAGGCGAGCGTCCTGGAAGGACCGGCCCAGACCGCGCCGCGCTCGCCCGGCGGCATCGAGGTCCGTGACGTCGACCCCGCCCAGGGTGATCTTTCCGGTCTCGGGACGGACGAAGCCGCTGAGGAGGTCGAAGAGCGTCGTCTTGCCCGCGCCGTTGGGGCCGACGATGCCGAGGATCTCG
>JBFIHN010000175.1:0-7181 GCA_041601775.1 Acidimicrobiales bacterium | reverse complement strand
GGCGTCGACTGGGCCGACAGCAGCCGCATCTCGACGCCGGTCTGGAACGCGGCGGAGGCGGCTCCGGCATAGACCCCGCGGATCGGTGGCACGTCGTCGTAGTCGCGTCCGCGGCCGATCGTGATGTGGCGTTCACCGACGGCGAGCGCGTTGGTGGGGTCGAGGGCGAGCCAGCCGGCACCGGGGATCGCGGCCTCGAACCATGCATGGGTCTGGACCTGCGCGGTGTCGCCCAACGTCATCGCCCCGGTGGCGTCGTCGGCGGCGAAGAAGTAGCCCGAGACGTACCGCGCCGGAACAGCGAGCGACCGGCACAGCGCGACGGCCAGGTGGGCGTAGTCCTGGCAGACGCCCTCGCCGCCCTCGAGGACCGCATCGGGAGTGATGCCGATCTCGGTGCTGCCCGACCGGTAGGTGAGGGCGCGGTGCACCCGACGATGGACGTCGAGGACGAGGCTGACGACGTCGGAGTTGTTGCGTTGACGGAGTTCCTGCGTCAGCGCGTCGGTGCCCGAACCGGGTGCGGTATGCCGGGTGGGTGACAGGTACTCGGCGTGCTGGTCGGCGAAGCGCGGGTCCGACAACGCACCGATCTCCGGCGACGCCACCATGAGCGGCCGCTGGCGGGTCTCGACGGCGGACTCCGCGACGATCTCGAAGGTCACGTGGGGCTCGCGGATCCCGTACGCGTCGACCCTCGTCCCCCAGTAGTCGGTGAACGCGTGGACGCGGGTGGTCGGGTTCGCGGCCACCCGATACGACAGCAGCATCTGGTGCTCGTCGGTCAGCGGGCAGGCCCGGAGCTCGTTCTGGGAGTGCCGCACGACGTCCTCGTACTCGAACGCCAGCCGGTAGTGGATGTCGAAACGCATGTCAGCCCCGCACCATCGTCGGGTCGAGCACGTGGATCGCCAGCTCGTCGGTGCTGCGGAAGTACGTGACCTCGATCGACTCGGCCACCTGGCGGATGTTGTGCTCGATCATGTGGAGGTAGACGCTCAGGTCACCGGCCAGCAGCTCGTTCACGTCGAGGTACTCGACGTCGGCACGCAACCGACCCAGCAGTCGCTGTGGGCGGCTCCTCGGCGACGACGTCCCCTCGATCCGGCCGAGCGACTTCTCTGCGGTCTGGAGGCCGAAGAGCACCGATCGGGGGAACAGCGGCGACATGAGCAGGAACGCCACGACGTCGGCCGGGTCCATCGAGGCGCGGTAGCGACGGCGGAACGCCTCGGAGCCCGAGGCCGACTTGAGGGTCGACACCCAGTGGTGGAACCCGCCGGTCGCGCCTGCCGCCACCAGTTGGCTGTAGCGCACGAGGAGGAGTCGCAGTGTCGTGATCGACCGTTCGAGCATCCACCCGAGGGAGAGGAAGTTCCACGACTCGTCGCGCGGCATGGTCTCGTTCGCGACGCCGGCGATGGTCTGACACTGCGTGCGGATCATGGCGTAGAGCTCGTGGGGCTCGCCGGTCACGTCGTCGCGCAGGTCACGGGCCGTGACCCGGAGATGGAAGGCGTTGATGGACTCCCACAGTTCGGTGCTGATCAGCTCCCGCACGGCCCGCAGGTTCTCGCGTGCGTGGGTGACGTTCGATCGGATCGTGCCGGGGTTGCTGGGATCGAAGACCAGAAACTCGCTGACGACGTCGGCGTGGAGGATCCGGTCGCTCTCGGAGAAGGCCAGGTCGACGTTGAGGATCTTGAGCAGGTCGTGCCACGACACGCTCTCGTTGCCGGCCATGGCCTCGAGATGGGTGTGATAGGTGACGTCGAGCATCCGGGCGGTGGACTCGGCTCGTTCGATGTAGCGACCGGCCCAGAACAGGGACTCTGCGTGTCGTGCCAGCATCGGGCTATCCCTCCTCGGGGGCGAGGACCCAGGTGTCCTTCGAGCCGCCACCCTGGCTCGAGTTCACGATCAGCGACCCCTTGGTGAGCGCGACACGGGTGAGCCCACCGGGGATGACCTCGACCTTCTCGCCGCACAGGACGAACGGGCGCAGGTCGATGTGGCGGCCCTCCATGTGGTCGCCGACGAGCGTCGGATGGCGCGAGAGCTGCACCACCTCCTGGGCGATGTAGTTGCGGGGGTCGGCTTCGATGTTCCGGCGACACTCCGCGAGCTCGGCATCGGTGGCCGATGGCCCGATGACCACGCCGTAGCCGCCCGCCTCCGCCACCGGCTTGATCACCAACTGGTCGAGGCGGTCGAGGACCATGGCCCGCTGGTCGGCCTCCCACAGCAGGTACGTCTCGATGTTCGGGAGGATCGGTTCCTCGCCCGTGTAGTACCGGATCAGATCGGGGACGTAGGCATAGACCGCCTTGTCGTCGGCCACCCCGTTGCCGACCGCGTTGGCGATGGTCACCGTCTGGGCCCGCGCTGCCGCCAGGAGGCCGGGGACACCGAGGGTCGAGTCGGGTCGGAACACGACCGGGTCGAGGAAGTCGTCGTCGATGCGCCGGTAGATGACGTCGACGCGCTGCATGCCCTGCGTGGTCCGCATCGACACGGTGTGGTCGTCGACCACGAGGTCGCGTCCCTCGACCAGCTCGACACCCATCTGACGGGCGAGGAAGGCGTGTTCGAAGTACGCCGAGTTGTAGACGCCGGGCGTGAGGACCACGACCGTGGGGTCGTCGCTGGCGGAGGGCGGGGCCACCGACTGGAGTGCGTGCAGCAGGGACAAGCCGTAGTGGTCGACGGGTCGGACGTGGTGGTTGGCGAAGACCTTGGGAAGCACGCGGGTCATCGCCTGGCGGTTCTCGAGGACGTAGGAGATGCCGGAGGGGTTGCGGAGGTTGTCCTCGAGCACGCAGTAGTTGCCGTCGCCGTCGCGCACGATGTCGACACCGGCGACGAGACAGCGAGCGGCGTGGGGAACCGGGATGCCCGCCGCCTCCCGACAGAACCCGTCGGACGATGCGATGAGCCACCACGGCACGATGCCGTCGCGGACCGCGGCGCGCTCGCCGTTGTAGAGGTCCTCGAGGAACCGGTTGAGCACCGTCACCCGTTGGGCGAGCCCCGCCTCCACCGTCGTCCACTCGTCGGCGGGGATGAGGCGCGGCACCAGGTCCATCGGGAAGGTCCGTTCGACCCCCTCGGTCTCGCCGTAGACCGTGAAGGTGATGCCGGCGGTGCGGAACGCCTCGTCCCGCAGCCGTTCCCGCCGGTTCAGCTCACCGGGCGGGAAGCCGTCGAGCTGTTCGAGCATCGCTTCGTAGTGCGGCCGCGCGCGACGGTCGGCGTCGCACGCCTCGTCGAAGAATCCATCGGTCTCGTAGCCAGCGAACAGGCCGTCCATCGGGTCGGACGGTACAGACCCTCCGGGCGTCCCGCAGCGCGGAGACGAAGACAATCATGTTTCGTCGCCTCGTCCGGCCCGAGCGGACCCGGACCGTCGGGCGTCAGTGACCGGTGCGGACCTTGCCGGTGGCGTTGCCGTGCAGTCGTTCGGCGTGCCGGTTCAGGCCGATCAGCTCGGCGTCGATGCCGCGCTCGGCGAACTTGCCGACCACGGCGTCGAGGGCCACGACCGCCGACGTGTCCCAGATGCGGGCGTCGCTGAAGTCGATCTCGACCCGCTTGACCTCGACGGCGTCGTAGTCGAACTGGTGCACGAGGTCGTTGGTCGAGGCGAAGAACAGCTCGCCGGTGACGGCGTAGAGACGCTCGACGTTGTCGGGATCGACCACGCTCGTGACCGAGACGACATGGGACACGTGGCGCACGAAGAAGATGGCCGAGAGCACGACGCCGGCGCCGACGCCGTAGGCGAGGTTGTGGGTGAGCACCACGATGGCGACGGTGACGGCCATGACGGTCGTCTCGTTCCGGGGGATCGAGCGCAACGAGTCGGGCCGGATGCTGCGCCAGTCGAACGTCCCGACCGAGACCATGATCATGACGGCGACGAGCGCAGCCATGGGGATGCGGGCCACCCAGTCACCGAGCACGAGGATGAGGATCAGCAGGAACACGCCGGAGGCGAGGGTCGACAACCGGGTGCGCCCGCCGGTCTTGTGGTTGATCATCGACTGGCCGATCATGGCGCAGCCGGCCATGCCGCCGATGAAGCCGGTGAACACGTTGGCGACACCCTGGCCCCGCGACTCGCGGTTCTTGTCGGAGTCGCTGTCGGTCAGGTCGTCGAGCAGCTGCGCGGTGAGCAGTGACTCGAGCAGGCCGACGAGTGCGAGGGTGATCGAGAACGGGAGGATGATGCCGAGCATCTCGAGGGTGAGGGGCACGTCGGGCAGAGCGAGGAAGGGGAGCGAGTCGGGCAGGTCCCCCATGTCGCCGACCGTCGGGAGGTCGAGGTCGAACCCGATGGCCATCCCGGCGAGCACCACGATGGCGACCAGCGGGGAGGGCACGGCCTTGGTGAGTCGAGGGAGCCCGTAGATGATGGCGAGGCCGGCGGCGATGAACGCGAGGTTCAACGGCAGTTGGTCGCGGTTGGGTTCGTCGTGCAGGAGGATGTGCGGGACCTGGGCGAGGAAGATCAGGATCGCCAGAGCGTTCACGAAGCCGAGCATCACGCTGCGCGGGACGAAGCGCATGAGTTCGCCGACGCCGAGGTAGCCCAGACCGATCTGGATGACGCCGGCCAGGATCGTCGCGGCGAACAGGTAGCCGACGCCGTGGTCGGCGACGAGGGGGATGACGACGAGGGCCATCGCCGCCGTCGCGGCCGAGATCATGCCCGAGCGTCCGCCGGTCAGGGAGATGATGATGGCGATCGAGAACGATGCGTAGAGGCCGACCTTCGGGTCGACCCCGGCGATGATCGAGAACGAGATCGCCTCGGGGATCAGCGCCAACGCGACCACGAGGCCCGACAGGAGATTGGTCCGCGGATCGGCGAGCCAGGCGGGTCCGAGCGTGCGAGCCCGCTCGAGGAGGCCGCGCGATGAGGACTGGATGGAGGACATGAACACCTTGCAGGGTCGGTGACTTCGGGTCGGCGCCGAACGCCGGCACCTGCGCTTCACGACGCGGAACTGCAGGGCGAGGCCCTGATGCTAGATGAATCAAGCGCTGCCGGCGCTATGCCGTCGGTCACAGCCACGGATCTGGTGGGTGATTAGGGGTACGGAATCTCACCAAAGTTGCCGATAGGTGCATCCAGGAGGCGCGAGATGCGCGAGCAGTTGGGGAAGCAGGTGCGTATGGCCATGGTCGGTGACCCTGACCGCGCGCGGTCGCCGACGCGGCTGATGATGATCCTGCTCTGTTGCCTGATGGTGTGGTTGCTCGCCTTCTTGGGTCCCTCGCCGACCCGGCTCGTCGGGGCCGTGGCGTTGGCCGTGGTCTCGGTGGCGGCCTGCGTCCGGCGCGGGCCGGGACCGACCGTGGGTGCCACGGCGTTCGCCGGCGGCCTCGTCGTCTTGGTGCTCGGTGGTCTGGGTCTTCCCGACACCGCCGACGCGGCGTCGACCCCGCTGGTGATCGCCCTCGTCGCGTACCCGCTCCTCGGGTTCTCGTTCTTCGAGCAGCTGGCGCGCCATCGGCGGGTCCGCGAGTCCGATCTCGTCGTCGAGGCCGGGCTGCTCGGAGCGGCGGCGGCGCTGGTGGTCCAGGCCGCAGTCGAGTGGCGTGCGCCCGCGATCAACCACGTCTGGAGTCCCGAGGCGGTGTCGCTCGCTGC
Organism: Acidimicrobiales bacterium; assembly: GCA_041601775.1. Classification (GTDB taxonomy): domain Bacteria; phylum Actinomycetota; class Acidimicrobiia; order Acidimicrobiales; family Salinilacustritrichaceae; genus Salinilacustrithrix. The sequence goes on along the minus strand of JBFIHN010000175.1, from coordinate 1,525 downwards.
CGTGATCGTCGGGCTCGACGTGTCGCTGGCCGTGGTCGCCGGCCGGGCGCTCCCGATGCGGTCGTCCCGGCCGTCCGCCATCGTGCCGCTCTTCTGTGCCGCCGTCTTGCTGGCGGCGATGCACATCAGCAGCGCACTCGGCATGGCGTTGGGTCGCTCGTTCGACGAACTCGAGGGGTTCTCGGTCCTCCCGATGCTCGCGTTCGCCGCCGCAGCCGCGACGGACGCCGCCGTTCCGACGCCGACGCACGTGACCTTCGACGTGTATCGCTTCTCCCCGACGCACGCGGTGGTCGTCGCTCTGGCGGTGCTGGCGGCGCCGGCTGTCCTGTCGGTGCAGGTGCTCAGCGACGTCTCGGTGTCGGCGACGGTGGCGGTCGGCGCGGCGGCCAGCGCTGTCGTCATCGCCTGGCACGTGGTCCGGCTCCTGCAGGAGCGGGCGGCGAGCGAGCACCGGGCGATGCACGATGACCTGACCGATCTGCCCAATCGGGTCCTCTTCCTCGACCGGCTCGGTCGGGCCATCGCCCACGCGAGCCGTCAGCACGCCCCGGTCGGTGTGCTGTACCTCGATCTCGACCGGTTCAAGGACGTCAACGACACCCTCGGTCACGAAGCCGGCGACCAGTTGCTCCAGATCACGGCCAAGCGCCTGCTCGGGTGCGCCCGTGAAGAGGACACCGTGTCCCGACTGGCGGGAGACGAGTTCGCGATCCTCCTCCCGCACCTCGTCGAGGCCGACGACGTCCTGGTGGTGGCCGAACGTGTCCTGGAGGTGCTCGACGAGCCCGCCTACGTCGGCGGCCAACGCGTCCGCAACCCCGCCTCTGTCGGGGTCGCGGTCTTCCCCCACGACGGAGCGACGCCGCTCGAGCTCATGACGGCGGCCGATTCGGCCATGTACCGGGCCAAGGACCACGGGGGCGCCAGCATCGGCGTGTTCAGCTCGCAGCTCTACCGGCACGCTGCCTCGCGCCTCGAGATCGAGAACGCACTGGTCGAGGGCCTCGATCGAGCCGAGCTGGTGTTGCACTACCAGCCGATCGTCGAGGCCACCGGTGGTCGGATCGTCGGCGCTGAGGCGCTGGTGCGATGGCAGCATCCGACACGCGGGCTGCTCTCGCCCGCCGATTTCATCCCCGTTGCCGAGCAGTCGGACCTGATCTCGGCGATCGGACGGCAGGTCCTCCGCGCTGCCTGCGGTGAACTCGCCCGGTGGGCGACCGCGGGGTTCGGTGATCGCTTCGTCTCGGTCAACGTCAGCGGCAGGCAGTTCCAGAGCGACATCGTCTCCGACGTCACGTCGGCGCTGCGCGAGACCGGGGTCGATGCGCGCCATCTGTTGCTCGAGCTCACCGAGAGCACCGCGGTCGACGACCTGGAGCGGGTGGCCAAGCGACTCCACGAACTGCGCGACCTCGGGGTGTACGCGGCCATCGACGACTTCGGGACCGGCTACTGCGGGCTCCAGTACCTCGGCGAGCTGCCGGTGACCGCGCTCAAGCTCGACCGCTCGTTCGTGCAG
>JBFIHN010000174.1:0-7198 GCA_041601775.1 Acidimicrobiales bacterium | reverse complement strand
GACGGTAGCGGCGTCCGAGGCCCACGCCGGAACCAAGCGTCGGTACCATGCCATGCCCATGTCCCGGACCCTGGCTGCCCTCGCGGTGCTCGCGCTCTCGGTGGCGAGCGCGCGTCCGGCCGCGGCGCAGGAGACCCCCGCGGACCCGGACACGTCGACGACCACGACGTCGACGACCACGACCACGACGCCGACCACGACCCCGACCCCGACGATCACGGTTCCGACGACGCCGACGTCGACGACCTCGACGACCTCGACGACCATCGACGACGAGGACCCCGTCGGGCACGTCGACGCGCCGCCGGAAGAGGTGCCGATCTCCGACCTCACCGTGCCGCCGGCGACCGGCGAGGTCATCGACGGCGCCGCCGCCGAGCGGATCATCCGACGGGAACTCACCGTGGCCCGCGCCGAGGCGCTCGAGAGCGCCGAGGAGGTCGCCCTGGCCGCCGAGACCGTCGACGTGCTCGCCGACCGTCTGGCCGGCCTCCAGCGCGAGCTGGCCCGCCTCGGGGTGGCCCAGGAGCTCGCCGTCCAGCGCCTCGAGCTGGCCGAGCGGACCTTCAAGCAGCGGATCGCGAACGCCGTCGTCCGCGGGAACGCCGCCGAACTGGACACGATCATGGGCTCGGCGGACGCCAACGAACTCGGTACCCGCAACGTCATGCTCCGCAGCGTCGCCGAAGCCGACAGCGAGGCGGTCCGCGAGTACCTGCTGGCCAAGGAGGTCGTCGACGACGGCGTGCTCGCGGCGATCGAGGACGTCGGTGCGACGCGGCGCGAGCTGCGCGACGCCCGCCGCCACCTCGAGGACGTCCTGTCGCTCAACGCCGAGCGCCGGTTCGACCTGGCCGTGTTCGCCGCCGGTTCGGAGATCGTGATCCGGGGTTTCGTGTTCCCGGTCGGCGAGCCCTACACGTTCATCGACAGCTGGGGCTTCCCCCGCATGACGGGGACCGAGTACTCGCACGGCCACCAGGGTGTCGACATCATGGCCGACTTCGGGACGCCGCTCTACGCCGTGGAGCGCGGTGTGGTGATCCGGGTGGGCAACGACGTCCTCGGTGGCCAGAAGCTGTGGGTCAAGGGCCAGTCGGGCACCTACTACTACTACGCCCACCTCCAGGCGTTCATCGAGGGCGTGGGGGAGGGCACGGCGGTCGAGGCCGGCGACGTCATCGGCCTCGTCGGCGACACCGGGAACGCGCAGGGCGGCGCCCCGCACCTCCATTTCCAGGTCCATCCCGGTGGCGGTGCGGCCGTCAACCCGTACGGTCTGCTCCGGGTCGTCGCCGACCTCGCGGCGCGTCGCTGATGGACATCACCGCCACGCTCGACGCCGCGTGCACGCCGGACGAGCTCTACCAGTGGGTCGGATCGCTCGACACCTACGACCAGTGGCTCGAGATCGTGCCCCGGACCGAGCGTGCCCCCGCGGCTCCCGGTGACCCGGGTCCGGCGTGGTTCGTGACCCTGCGCGGCAAGCTCGGACCCCTGGCCCGGTCGAAACGGCTGCGCATGGTGCGCACAGCCGAGGACGCACCGGGACAGGTGCGGTTCGAGCGACGCGAGACCGACGGCCGCGACCACGCGCCATGGGTCCTGTCGGCCGCGGTCACCAGCGACGGACCGTCGTCGACGCTGACCATGGACCTCCACTACGGCGGGACCCTGTGGGTGCCGCTCCTCGACCGGCTGCTGACCAGCGAGATCGAGGCGTCGCGTGCGCGGCTACGAGCGCTGGTCGCTTCGGGCTGACCAGCGACCGTCGTCGCAGCGGATCTCGAGCGGCACCCCGTAGAGCGCGGAGAGCCGGGCCGAGGTCAACAGCTCGCCGGCCGGGCCGGCGTCGACGATCGTGCCGCCGTCGAGCAACACGACGCGGTCGAACGCCGGCGGGATCTCCTCGAGGTGGTGGGTGACGAGGACCAGGGGCGCGTCGGTCGTGGCCGCCGCCCGGTCGAGGCGGGCCACGAGGTCTTCGCGTCCCCCGATGTCGAGTCCGGCGGTCGGTTCGTCGAGGGCCACCAGCCCGGGAGCTCCCGTGAACGCCCGTGCGAGCAGCACCCGCTGGCGTTCGCCCGCCGACAGCGTCCGGAGGGGCCGGAACTCGGCCTCCTCCGCGATGCCGAAGAGGCGGAGCCGCTGGGACGCATCGCGATGGTCGTCGTCGGAGTACGTGTGCCACCACGTCTCCAGGGCGGCGTTCGGGGCCGCCAGCACGACCTCGTGCGGGGTCATCGCCGGACGCAGGAGATCGCTCAGCGCCTGGCTCGTGTAGCCGATGCGCGTCCGCAGCGCCCGCATGTCGGTACGCCCCAGACGTTCACCGAGGACGTGGGCTGCGCCGCCGGACGGGCGCTGCCAGCTGGCGACGAGGCGGAGCAGTGTGGTCTTGCCCGAGCCGTTCGGCCCCACGACGACCCACCGTTCTCCCGCGCCGACCTGCCAGTCGATCGAGTGGAGGATCCGGGTCCCGTCGACGTCCACGTCGACTCGTTCGAGGTCGATTACTCCCTTTGGCATCCGGTCTTTGTAGCCTCTGCGGTCCATCGAAACCTTCCTCGGACTCCTCGCCGTCGTGGCGCTGATCGTCGCCAACGGCGCGTTCGTGGCCCACGAGTTCGCGCTCGTCGCCGTGGACCGGTCGCGCATCAAGCGCCGGGCGGCCGAAGGCGAGGCCCGGGCCCGAGCGGTCGAGCGTCAGATCCGGCGCCTCTCGTTCCACCTGTCGGGCGCCCAGTTGGGCATCACGGTGACGTCGTTGGTCCTCGGGTTCATCGCCGAACCGGTGGTCGCCCGCCTGCTCGAGCCGGTCGTGGGCTCCGTGGTCGGCGACGACCGCGCCATCGCCGCGTCGGTCGTGATCGCCCTGCTGCTCGCGACCACGCTGCAGATGGTGATGGGTGAGCTGGTCCCGAAGTCGGTCGCGATCGCCGAGCCCACGCAGTCGGCGTTCGTGCTCGCCCGGCCGATGCAGGCCTACGGCTTCGTCGTCGGCCCGATGGTGCGCTTCCTCAACGGTGTCGCCAACTGGACCGTGCGTCGCCTGGGCATCGAGCCCCAGGAGGAGCTCCGGTCGGTCCGGGGCCTCAACGAACTCGACTTCCTGTTCCGTTCGTCGAGCAAGGAGGGGATGATCGACGAGGAGTCCCTGACGCTGCTCACGCGAGCCGTCCGCTTCTCGCAGAAGACCGCGGCCGACGCGCTCGTGCCCCGGACCGAGGTCCTCGGCCTGTCCGCCGACGGCATGGTCTCCGACCTGACGACCTCGGCCACCTCGACCGGCTACTCCCGCTTCCCGGTCTACGACGGCGACCTCGACCAGATCGTCGGCGTCGGACACGTCAAGGACGCGTTCACGGTCCCGTTCCGCGACCGGCCGAGCACGCCGATCGCCGCCGTCACCGTCGAGGCGCTGGTCGTGCCCGAGACCCTGGGGCTGTCGTCGCTCCTCGCCCTGCTGCGCGAGCGGGCGACGCACCTCGCCGTCGTGGTCGACGAGTACGGGGGCACGGCCGGGATCATCACGCTCGAAGACGTGCTCGAGGAGATCGTCGGCGAGATCGACGACGAACACGACCGGGCCGTCCCCCCGCTCACCCGCGTACAGCGTCCCGGCGAATGGGTCGTCGGCGGCGGACAGCACCCCGACGAGGTGTTCGACACCTGCGGCTTCGAGATCCCGGAAGGGCCCTACGAGACGTTGGCCGGGTTCGTGCTCGACGCGATCGGACGCATCCCCGAGGCCGACGACCACTTCGACCACGACGGATGGCGGGTCGAGGTCGTCGAGATGGACCGTCTGCGCGTGTCGACCGTGCGCCTGGTCGCCCCTGACGAGGTGGCCCCGTGAACGTCGGAGCTCTCGTCGCAACGGTGCTGTTGCTCGCCGCCAACGGGTTCTTCGTGGCCGTCGAGTTCGCGCTCGTGGCGTCGCGCCGGACCCGCCTCGAGGCGATGGCCGAAGAAGGCCACGCCGGTGCTCGGCGGGCGCTCGTCTCGATCGCCGACCTGTCGTCGCAGCTCGCCGGTGCCCAGCTCGGCATCACGATCGCATCGCTGCTCCTCGGCTACGTGGCCGAGCCGGCGATCGCCCACGGCATCGAGGCGCTGCTCCACGACACCGTCGACCTCCCCGAAGGCGTGACCGCCACCATCGGGTTCGCCCTCGGACTGACCATCGTGGTCTTCCTCCACATGGTGCTGGGCGAGATGGTGCCCAAGAACATCGCCATCGCCGGCCCCGAACGCACGCTGCTGGCCCTCGACCTCCCCAACCGGCTCTACCTGCGGATCTTCGGTCCGGTCATCTCCGTGCTCAACGCGCTCGCCAACGTCGTGGTCCGCCTCCTCGGTTTCGAACCGGCAGACGAACTGTCGAGCAGCCACACCTCGGGCGAGCTGGCCGAGATGATCTCGGCGTCGCGGGCCGAGGGGCTGATCGCCGACGTCGAGCACCAGCTCCTGCGCGGTGCGCTCTCGATCGGCGAGTCGCCCGTGCGCGACCTCATGGTGGAACGGGACCGGGTCGGCTACGTCGAGCGCACGGCGACGGCCGCCGACGCCGAGGAGGCCGTCGTCCGCACCGGGCACTCGCGTCTGTTGGTGGTCGGCGCCGGGGGCCTCGACGACGTCTTGGGGTTCATCCACGCCAAGGACCTGTTGACGATCCCGGGGGCCATGCGGGACCAACCGCTCCCGTTGGGGCGGATCCGACGGATCCCGATCGTCCGTGCCGATGCCGTCATCGACGACGTCCTGTACGCGCTGCAGGACGCACGGGTGCATCTCGCCGTCGTCGCCGACCCGACCGGGCGGACCATCGGTCTGGTCAGCCTCGAGGACGTCCTCGAGGAGCTCGTCGGCGACATCCTCGACGAATCGGACCTCGGCTCGACGCCCGGGGCCTCGTCATAGGATTGCAATGTTCGGCCCGGCTTCGTAGCCTCTGCCCTCCATGTCTCGTCGTGCCCTCGCCGCATTCGTCGCGGTCCTGATCGCCGTCTCGGGTGTCGGCATCGCCCCGTCTGCGGGTGCCGACTCGTCCGACATCGCCCGCACACGACAGCGCGCCGACGCCGCGGCCCAGGCCGTCTCCGACGCCGAAGCCGAACTCGGAGGGATCGAGTCCGAGATCGTGGTCCTCCAGGGCCGCACGCAACGGGCCGAGGCAGCACTCGCGGCGCTGAGCGACTCGATCGACGAGATCGTGATCTCGCGCTACACCTCCGCCAGCGAGTTGCCGCTGCTGAACGAGGCCGACATCAACGACGGCGTGAAGGCAGCGGCGCTGTCTCGGTACGTCAGCGGCGGCAAGATCGACGCCATCGACGCCTTCACCGAGGCCAAGGCCGACCTCGACGCCGCATCGGCCGAACTCCAGGCCAAACAAGCGCAACAGACCGAGAGCATCGCACGGCTCGAGCAGGCCCTGGCCGACGTCCAGGCCGAACTCGAGCGACTCGAGGAGCTCGAGGCCAAGCGACGGGCCGAAGAAGAAGCGCGCCGTCAAGCCGCCGAGCGCGCCGCTGCGGCCGCGGCCGCGGCCTCCGCCTCCCGGTCCACGACCCCGCCGCCAGCCCAGGTCGTCACCGCCGCCGCCCCGGCACCGGCGCCGGCGGTCGTCAGCGGCGGGGGCATGACCTGCCCGGTTGCCGGCGCGGTCAGCTTCGCCGACACGTGGGGCGCTCCCCGCTCCGGCGGTCGCAGCCACAAGGGCGTCGACATGATGGCCTCGCGTGGCACGCCGGTCGTGGCGCCGGTGTCGGGCACCGTCACCCATCGGGGCAACAGCATCGGCGGACTCTCGTTCCACCTCTCCGGCGACAACGGCCACTACTACTACGGCACACACCTCCAGGGCTACGCCGCCGCCGGTCGAGTCAGCGCCGGCACCGTCATCGGCTACGTCGGTGACACGGGCAACGCTCGCGGCATCCCGCACCTCCACTTCGAGATCCATCCGAACCACGGAGCTGCAGTGAACCCGTACCCCGCCACCCGCGCCGCCTGCTGAGCCGATGACACCCGACGAACTGTCCGGCGCGCTGGGCGACGTCCTCGGCGTCGAGGTCACCGATCTGCGCCGTCTGACCGGCGGTGCGTCGCGGGAGACGTGGGCGTTCGCCGCCGACGGTGAGGACAAGATCCTCCAGCGCGAGCGGGCCGGAGGGGTGCGCTCGGGGGCCATGACGGCCGAGGCCGAGCTGATCCGTGCCGCCGACGCCGCCGGCGTGCCGGTGGCGAGCATCGTCGCGGCGGGGAAGGGCGACGACGCGCTCGAGACGGGGTACCTGATCGCGGACTTCGTCGAGGGCGAGACGATCGCCCGCAAGATCCTGCGCGACGACGAGTACGCGGGAGCCCGAGCGCGCTTCGCCGCCGACTGCGGGCGAGCGCTCGCCGCGATCCACGCCATCGACCCGAGTGGGCTGTCGGACCTCCGACACGTCGACCAGGTGGCGCAGTACCGCGAGGTGCTCGACGTGTTCGGCGACGCCGTGCCCACGTTCGAGCTGGCGTTCCGCTGGCTCGAGGAGCACCGACCCGCAGACACGGGCGAGGCCGTGGTCCACGGCGACTTCCGGCTCGGGAACCTGATGCTCGGTCCCGACGGGCTCCGCGCCGTCGTCGACTGGGAGCTGGCCCACCTCGGTGACCCGATGGAGGACCTGGGGTGGCTGTGTGTGCGCGCCTGGCGGTTCCGCGGCGAGCATCCCGTCGCCGGCATCGGGAGCTACGAGGACCTCTTCGCCGCCTACGGCGAGGCCGCCGGCGTCGACGTCGACCCCGACGTGGTCCGGTGGTGGGAGGTGCTCGGGACCCTCAAGTGGGGGATCATGTGCATCATGCAGGCGCGAGCCCACCTCGACGGCCACTCCCGGTCGGTCGAGCTGGCGGCCATCGGCCGCCGGGTGTGCGAGAACGAACACGATCTCTTGTTGCTGCTCGCACCGGAGGCGTTGGCGACAGCGTCGGCGCGTGCGATGCCCCCCGCACTGGAGGAGCCGGGCATGCACGGTCGCCCCACGGCCGCAGAGCTGGTCGAGGCGGTCCAGGAGTACATCGACGGTGACGTCCGCAAGAACGCCGGCGGCAGCACCGCCTTCCACGGCCGGGTCGCCTCGAACGTGCTGGCGATGGTGCGCCGCGAACTCGACTTCGGTCCGGCCATGGCGGCGGAACAGGTCGG
>JBFIHN010000173.1:0-7252 GCA_041601775.1 Acidimicrobiales bacterium | reverse complement strand
GCTCGCCCGGCGGCATCGAGGTCCGTGACGTCGACCCCGCCCAGGGTGATCTTTCCGGTCTCGGGACGGACGAAGCCGCTGAGGAGGTCGAAGAGCGTCGTCTTGCCCGCGCCGTTGGGGCCGACGATGCCGAGGATCTCGTTGGGGCGGACGTGGAGCGTCGCCCGGTCGACGGCGCTGATCCCGCCGAAGGACCGGCACACGTCGATGGCCTGCATCGCTGCGTTCTCGTCGCCGGGGTCCTCCCGGACCGTGCCTGGCGGGGCGCCGGTGGACGGTGCGGGTGCCGTCCTCCCGTTGCTCGACACGACACCGTCGACACCCACGACAGCGGGGGCGGCGTCGTGAGCGGTCTCGGCCAGGAACACCGAACGCAGGACATCGGGTCGGTCGAGCAACTCGGCGGTCGGGCCCGAGAACCGCACCTCGCCCTTCTCGAGGAAGAAGGCCGTCTCGGCGACGTCGAGGGCTACGTTCACCGACTGCTCCACGAGGATGACCGTGGTCCCGGCGGCGCGGAACTCCTCGATGACGGGTAGGAGTTGGGCCACGACGATGGGCGCCAGGCCGAGGCTGAGTTCGTCGATCATCAGGAGTCGGGGCTTCGACAGGAACGCCATGGCGAGGGCCAACATCTGCTGCTGCCCACCGCTGAGGTCGCCGGCTTGCGCATCACCGCGCTCGCAGAGGACGGGGAACAGGGCACGGACCGTTGCCAGTCCGGCGGCGGCCTCGCCGTCGCGGTGGTGCAACCACGTGCCCAACTCCAGGTTCTCGTCGACGGTGAGCGACGGGAAGACGCCCTTGCCCCCCGGGACCTGGGCGATGCCCATCGCGGCGATCTCGTTCGGCGGCGCATGGGTGATGTCGCGCCCGTCGAAGATCACGGCTCCCCGGTCGGCCTCGGTCACACCGGAGATGGCGTTGAGGAGGGTGGACTTGCCGGCCCCGTTCGTCCCCAACAGCGCGATCACCTCGCCTTCCGCCACCTCGAAGTCGACGCCGAAGAGCACCTGGACGTTTCCGTAGGAGACCTCGAGATCCCGGACGAGGAGCAGCTTGGCGCGGCCTTCTCGCCGCTCGAGCAGTGCTTCGGATCGGGCTGCGCTGGCCTTCCACACCTGGGCGATGTCGCCGCTGATCGACCGCTTGGTCGTGGCGATCATGAGGCCACCGACGACGAAGAGCGGGACCATCACGAGCATGCCCTGGCGGATCCCGTAGCGGTCGCCGATGCCGCCGATGATCGGGAGGATGACCAGACCGGGGATGATCCACAGCGAGGCGACCGAGAAGCCGATCGACCGGGCGCGGGGCGGGATGGCGAGGGACAGGCAGGCGAGGATTCCCGGGCCGATGATCGCGAGCGTCGCGGTGATGACCATGTTGGCGCCGATGGCGACCCAGATGTTGGGGGCCAGGGCGAAGAGCACGAGCGCTGCCGAGACGACGAACGCCGACTTGGACAGGAACCCGAGGACGTGGTCGGGCCCCTTGGCCAGCAACCTGGTCGCGACGCGTGCACCGATGACCAGGCCGACCAACTGCACCGGCTCCGTCGAGGCGGCGACGAAGCCACGCGCCCGCTCGTCGAGTCCGAAGACCTCGTCGTAGAGCAGCGACGCGAGCGACACGAAACCGATCAACGACGCGGCCAGGAAGGGGAGCGAGTACCAGATGCGACGGAGGGTCTCGATCTTCCACACCAGGCGCCATCCCTCGGCGAAGGACGGCGACTCCTCCTCGGTGGCGATCGCCTCGTCCGATGCCCCCATCGCCCGTCGTTCCTGTCCGCCGCGGACCGGTGGCTGCAACCGCCAGGCCAGCACCACGAACACGAGCGTGGGGACCACGAAGACGAAGAAGGGCGCCCGCCAGCCGTATGCAGCAGCGAGGAGGCCGGCGGTGAGGGGGCCGACGAACGCACCGACGGCGTTGGCCGCCCGGTGGGCCGAGAAGACGCCCGGTCGGACCGATGGCTCGTAGTAGTCGGAGATCAGCGAGTTGTGGGTGGGATCGACCACGGCCTTGCCGATGCCGGAGCCTGCCCGCATGATCGCCAGGACGACGACGCCCGTGGCCAGGCCCGTCCCGAGGCTGAACATGGCCCAGGCGGCGGCGCCGATCCAGGCGATCCGGACCCGGTTGTGGCGATCGGCGAGCATGGCGATCGGCACCTGCAGGGCGAGCGCGCACAGCGAGACGAAGGCGATGAGGGTGAGCATCCCTTGGAGGTCGAGGCCGAAGTCCTCGCGGATCTCCGGCACGAGGATGCCGAAGGCCGTGCGGTCGAGTTCGTCGACGGCGTTGAGACCGAAGAGCACGATGAGGGGGTAGGTGGGGGCGCCACCGGTGACCGTGCGCAGCCAGACACCCGGGTGCCGGACGTGACCGAGGAGCGTGCGGATCACGAGGGACTCCCCGTCGTGATCGGTGCCGGATCGGCGACATCCGGTGGATGGGTGACGTCCTGCCCCGGGAGCGGACCGGACCGGACCGGACCGTCGTCACGCCGGTCGGCGACGAGGCTGGGGACGAGGATCGAGCGGCGGTCGGCGATCCACCGCAGCGCCTGGTCGCGGACGGCGAAGAGGAGCCCACCCAGCCCGGTCGGCAGGAGCATCAGCACGAGGAGGATCCCGAGCCCCGAGGCGAGGAACTGCCACTGGAGCGGGAGGAACCACTGCGTGCCGAGCACGTACAGCGCTCCGAGGAGGGCGCCGGGGAGGCTCGAGATGCCGCCGACCACGGCCATGGCGAAGATCGACAGGTTCTGCGCCGGCGCGTACGGCGACGACCCGAAGGCCTGTTGGTGGTGGACGAAGAGACCGCCGGCGAACGCTGCGGTGAATCCCGAGACCGCGAAGGCGGTCAGCTTGGCTCGGACCACGTCGACGCCGTAGGCCTGCACCGCGGCCTCGTTGTCGCGGAGGGCGACGAGGACGCGTCCGGTCCGACTACGCCGGATGCCACGGAGGCCGATGAGCACCAGGACCAGCGCCGCCAGCATCACGTAGTAGATGCGGGTGGGGGAGTCGATGTCGAGACGGCCCAGGAGGGGTTGGCGGGCGATGCGCCGGTCGGGGATCCAGTCGAAGTACGAGCGGTTCAAGAAGTACGCCGTGGTCGCCAGCGCGAAGGCGAAGGTGGTGACCGCCAGATAGAAGCCACCGAAGCGCAGCGCCGGGAGGCCGACCGCGACCGCGACGACGGCACCGACGAGGCCGGCGCCCACGACCGCGAGCACCAGGTCGACCGACCATGCGTCGGTCGCCTTGCCGGCGACGGCGGCACCGATCGCGAAGAACGCGACCTGCCCGAGGGACACCTGGCCGGCCCATCCGGTCAGCACGACGAGCGACATGGTGAGGATGGCGTAGATGAGCAGGGCCGAGGCCTTGAGCGACGCGTCGACGGCGAGGACATGCGGGAGGACGAGGGCGATGGTGCCGATCGCGACACCCAGGCCGATCCGCCCCCAACGCACCTCCGGGAGGCGGGCCAGCGCAGCGGGGATCGGCCGCACCTCGTCGGTCGACTGCCAACTCGACTGGTCGTCGATGTCGGTGCGGTTCGCGCTGCGACGGCGCAGCAGGAGTGCGACCAGGATCACCAGGGCCAGGACGCCGTCGAGGGGTGGGAACTCGACGTCCACGAACGGGAGGGTCTCGCCCCGATGCCAGTCGATCCCGAGTTCGAGCACGCCGAGCGCGATGGCCGACGATCCGATCACGGTGAGACGGGTCATCCCGCCGAGGAGCAGCGCGGTCAGCGAACGGAGCAGGATGCCCAGGCTGAGGACCGACCCGACGGGGAGCCCGAGGATCCCGGCACGGAGGAACGTGGCCGTGAAGGCGAGGAGGGCGGCGATCGCCCACACGAGGGTCTGGAGGCGTTTCACGGGGACCCCGAGCAGGGCGGCTCGGTCGGCCCGGTCGGCCGATGCCCGGATCGCGACCCCGAGCCGTGTCCACCGCAGGAAGTAGACGAGTCCGACGATGGCCACCGGGGTGATCACCAGCGCGAGGACGCTGTTGGCCCGGAAGATCGTGCCGCCGATCTCGAGTCGGACATCGAAGGGATCCTCGATCCGGGGAGCGATGAAGGAGCCGTCGACGCCGAACCACCGCGGGAGGAAGATGGCCAGCCCGGTCAACAGCTGGGCGAGACCGATCGTGGCCACCGTGAGGACCAGACGCGGCGCGGCGAAGAACCGCCGGATCACCGCGAGCTCGACCAGGCCACCGAGGGCGAATGCGGCCAACGCTCCCGCGGCCACGGCGACGGGGTAGGGCCACCCCCACTCGGTGAGCAGGAGGAACACCAGGACGGCCGGCGCGGCCCCGAGGTCTCCCTGGGCGAAGTTGACGATCCGGTTCGATCGGTAGATCAGCGCCATGCCCAACGCGATGAGGGACGTGACGGCCCCCACGAGCACGCCACGCGTGAGGACGCCGAGCGGCAGCGGGTACACCACCTGCTGGAACACGACGATGGCGATGGGCGGGGCGAAGGGGGCAATCCGTCCACCGGGACGTGCCCGGGCGACGGCCGAGAACCGACTTGGCATGATTGAAGATCCCCCGTTGATCGTCTCGCCGACCCCCGTCGCCAGACGCGACCGACCCCATGTTGACCCACGGGTCAGGATCGTGCAGGCGAAAGTCCGAAATCTGGTGTGTGTCGGGTTCGGCGGGCCGCGTCGGCCAGCGGCCGTCGAACGGTCGTCGAGGCCGCCGGTAGCGTCCGGCGCCATGGTGAAGCTGACGACAGGAGACCGATCGGTGCGAGGCCGCGTTGCGGTGATCACCGGCGCGGCCAGCGGCATGGGACGGGCAACGGCCCATCTCTTCGCCGACGAGGGCGCGACGGTCGCGGTGCTGGATCGGTCCGCGACGGGCGTCGACACCGTGGTGGGGGAGATCGCTGCGGTCGGGGGCACGGCGAGGGGGTGGGTCCTCGACGTCACCGATGGCGCCGCGGTGCGGGCGACGGTCGACGAGGTCGCAGCCACCCTCGGACCGCCGGACGTGCTCGTCAACAACGCCGGCATCTCGATCCCGGCGCCGATCGACGGGGACGACTTCGACGAGCACTGGGCGACGACCATCGCCGTCAACCTCACGGCGTACACGACCCTCATCCGCGCGTGTCTCCCGCACCTGACCCGCAACGGTGACGGCCGGATCGTCAACGTCGCCTCCACCGAGGGGGTCGGCGGATCGGCGTACCTCAGCCCCTACACCGCGTCGAAGCACGGGGTCATCGGGCTCTCACGGTCGTTGGCGGTGGAGTTGGGTCCGACGGGGGTGACGGTCAACGTGGTGTGCCCCGGTCCGATCCACACGGGCATGACGTCGTCGATCCCGGACGCGGCGAAGGAGACGTTCGCTCGCCGGAACGTGCCGATGCGTCGCTACGGCGACCCCGAGGAGGTCGCGCACGCCACGTTGTCGCTGGCGCTTCCGGCGATGTCGTACTGCACGGGTGCCGTGGTGGTGGTCGACGGCGGCTTCACCACCAAGAACAACTGAGGTGGGGAATGCACCCCGCGGCCAGGGGTTGCACTGCGAGGGAATGCGGAGCGGGGGAATGCGGAGCGCTCGATAGCGTTGTAAGTGTGTAATCAACGCTCGATCCGAGGAGCCCTCGTGCACGACGCAACACTCGATCCCACCGACCCCGACGGCCGCACCGACCCGGACGGCTTCACCGAGCCCGACGGACACGACGCCGGCGTCCGGACGATTCCCGTCCTCCCCCTGACCACCGGCGTCGTCCTCCCGCAGATGGTCGTGACCGTGGCGCTCGAGACCGACGACGCCCGAGCCGCGGTCGCGGCTCTCGGCACCACACTCGACGACGACGGCGCTCGTGCCGAGCTGTTGCTGGTCCCCAAGATCGGCGACCGTTACAGCCGCGTGGGCGTGCTCGCCACCGTCGACTCCGCCGGGGAACTGCCCGGCGGCACCCGTGCGATCATCGTCAAGGCCCACGGACGGGCCCGTGTCGGCGCCGGTGTGGTGGGCACCGGGACGGCGCTGCTGGTCGAGGCCGAGCCCATCGTCGAGCCCGCTCCGTCTGCTCGGGCGGTCCAACTCGGTGACGAGTTGCGCTCGGTGACGGCCACGCTGTTCGACCAGATCGGGGGTCGACGGCTGTCCGAGGTGCTCAACGGGGTCGAGGGACCGTCGGCCCTGGCCGACCTCGCCGGCTGGTGGCCCGACCTGTCGATGGAGCGCAAGGTCGAGTTGCTCGAGACCGTCGATGTCGAGGCGCGGGCCGAGCTCGTGCTCGGCTGGGTGCGCGATGCCGTGGCCGAGGCCGAGGTGGCCTCGACCATCAGCCGCGAGGTGAACGAAGGCATCGAGGAGCGGCAACGGGAGTTCCTGCTCCGTGAACAGCTCGCGGCCATCCGCAAGGAGCTGGGCGAGGGCGACGACGACGAAGACCTGGCGGCGCGGTTCCGTGAGACGGTTGCGGCACTCGAACTCCGGGACGACGCTCGCGCCCACATCGAGCGCGAGATCGACCGCCTGGAGCGGATGAGCCCCCAGAACGCCGAGTACGGCTGGGTCCGGACCTGGCTCGAGACCGTCACCGAGCTGCCGTGGGGCACGAGGACCGACGACGACCTCGACCTGGCGAGCGCTCGCCGCCACCTCGACGCCGACCACACCGGGCTCGACGACGTGAAGGACCGGATCATCGAGTTCCTCGCCGTCCGCAAGCTCAAGGTCGAGCGCGGCGCCACGGGCGAGGCAGCACCGTCTCGACGTGGTGACGGGGCGATCGTGAGCCTGGTGGGTCCTCCCGGGGTCGGGAAGACCTCGCTGGGCGAATCGATCGCGTCGGCGCTGGGCCGCTCGTTCGTCCGTGTCGCGCTGGGTGGCGTCCGTGACGAGTCGGAGATCCGTGGGCACCGCCGGACCTACGTCGGCGCCCAGCCGGGACGCCTGGTACGCGCCATCGCCGAGGCCGGCTCGATGAACCCGGTCGTCCTGCTCGACGAGATCGACAAGGTCGGCAGCGACTGGCGTGGCGATCCCAGCTCGGCCCTGCTCGAAGTGCTCGATCCCGCGCAGAACCACACCTTCCGCGACCACTACCTCGAGGTCGATCTCGACCTGTCCGAGGTGTTGTTCATCGCCACCGCCAACGTGGTCGACACCATCCCCGGCCCGTTGCTGGACCGCATGGAGCTCATCCAGCTCGACGGCTACACCGAGGACGAGAAGGTCGCCATCGCCCG
>JBFIHN010000172.1:0-7266 GCA_041601775.1 Acidimicrobiales bacterium | reverse complement strand
GGCCGACTGAACGGCCGACAGGACCGTGTCGTCGACGGCACCGGCGCGTGCCGGTTCCTCGCCGGTCACGTTCACGTGCACGTTCCCGTCCGCGACGTGACCGAAGATCCACGTGGTCGATCCCGGCGACACGGCGAGCACACGCTCGCCGATCGTCGTACAGAACGCTGCGAGACCGGCGGCGGGGATGGTGACGTCGTACTTCAGGGGCGTGCCGAGACGCGCGATCGACCCCGTGTGCGCCTCGCGCACGTGCCAGAGGGCTGCGGCCCGGGCAGCGTCGGTCGCGACGGCGACGTCGGTCGCCGTCGACAGCGATCCGATGACGCCTGCCAGGGTCTCGAGCGGATCGGGAGGGCCGACGGCCTCGACCACCAGCTGCACGGGAGGGATCGGGTCGAGCACCGGATCGATGCCGGTCTCGCTCGCCACCAGCGCCGCGCCACGCCGCAGGACCATCTCGACGGCTTCGAGGCCGGGGACCTCGCGACGGAGGCGGCCGGTCGCGGACACCGCGGCCGAGACGTCGTCGAACCCGACCAACGCCGTGACGGAACCGTCCGTCGGTGCGACCAATGCGAGTCGGGCACGGCACACGATGCCGAGCGTGCCCTCGCTCCCGCACAACAGGCCGGCGAGGTCGTACCCGGTGTTGTCCTTGACCAGCCCGCCCAGGCGGTTGATCACCGCGCCGGTGCCCATCACGGCTTCGACGCCGAGGAGCTGTCGCCGCGTCGATCCGTGCCGGACGACGCGGACGCCACCGGCATTGGTCGCGACCATGCCACCGACCGTGGCGCTGTCGCGAGCGGCGAAGTCCACGCCGTAGCGCCAACCGATGGAGGCCGCTGCGGCCTGGACCGCGGCGAGCGTCGCACCGGCCCCGGCCGTGAGTTGACCGGTGTCGGCATCGAGATCGGTGATGGCGTCGAGGCGCGTCGTCGAGACGACGATCTCCCCCGACAGCGGGACGGATCCTCCGACCAGCCCGGTGTTGCCTCCCTGGGGAACGAGCGAGGCACGATGTCGACGGCAGACCTCGATGACCGCCCGGACGTCCTCGGTCGAGGCCGGCCGGACGACCGCTGGGGTCGATCCGCGGAAGCGACCGGTCCAGTCCGTCTCGTACCGAGCTCGCCGGTCGGCGTCGGCCAGCACATGGTCCGGTCCGACGATCTCGCAGAGCTCGTCGACCAACACGGCGTTCAGCGGAACCGCGGCTCGCGCTTCTCGAAGCCGGCCATGACCGCCTCGACCTGGTTCGGGCTCCCGATCAGCGCCCCGATCTCGGCGCGTTCGTTGGCGAACTGCTCGGCGATGGGCACCGAGCCCGAGTCGTTGAGGAGACGCTTTGCCGCCCGGACGGCCTCGGGGCTCTTCGACGCGATCTCCTGCGCCAGCGCCATCGCTGCGGCCTTGGGGTCGTCGGACACCCGCGTGGCGAGGCCGAGCTGCACCGCTTCGGTTCCCTCGACCATGCGACCGGTGAAGGTCAGCTCCTTGGCGACGTCGAGGCCGACCAGCCGCGGCAGCATCCAGGTCCCGGTCATGTCGGGGATGAGACCCCACTTGATCTCGAGCACGCTGAAGCGGGCATCGGGGGTGCAGATCCGGAGGTCGGCGCCGAGTGCGATCTGGCACCCACCGCCCAGGGCGACGCCGTGCACGGCGGCGATCACCGGCACCGGCACCTCCTGCCAGACATGGGCGACCTGCTGGCCGAGGTGCGTGATCCGGTCGCTGGTGTCGAAGATGGCACCCGACCCGCTGTCCGCTCGGTCCTGGTCCCCCCCGCCGGCCATGGCCTGGAAGCTGGAGAAGTCGAGGCCCGAACAGAAGGCGCGACCTTCACCGGACAGCACCACGGCGCGCACGGACGGATCGCCGGCGACGCGCTCGCCGGCCTCGGCGATGGCCATGAACATCGCCGTGTCCAACGCGTTCATCTTGTCGGGACGGTCGAGGCGGACGTCCGCCACCCCGTTGTCGATGTCGATCTGCACGCGGTCGCTCATCGGCCCAGTCTGGCGCGCGTCGCGCATCGGCGTCGTCAGCCGGGCCGGTGCACCGGCGCAGCCAGGAACGGCCGGATCAACACCTCGCTGCAAGGCGCATCGGCATCGGCGACGAGCGCCCGGGCCGCATCGCCCGCCGCCCGAGCCATGTGGGTGGTGCCCGCCGGATCGTGGTCACGGACGCCCGTCGCCGTGCAGACCGCCAGGGCGCAGCGTCGGACCTCGTGCTGCGCGGCCAGCGCCGCGCGGTCGCGCCCGCTGCGATGCAACAGACGCAGGACCTCCCGCGTCGCCTGCAGCCGTTCCACCTCGCCGTCGGGGGTGTCGGTGGCGGCCGTGAGGGCATCGATCAGCCACTCGAGATCGGCACGGTCCCGGTCCCGGAGCCACGCGGCGAATTCCTCGACGTCCACGCCGTTGTGTCGTCGCGTCGGCCGGGTCCGATGACGGCAACGGTTCGAATGACCCACCGGCCCGCCGCGCACGTTCCGTGCGCCCGTCGTGACGGACCGCATCAGCGTTGTCGGCATTGTCGCAAACGTCGGAATATCGAGGCGGGGAGTTCTCCGACGACACCACCGTCCCCCTCGCATGTGCCACCATCGACGGGGGGACAAGTCACCGGATCTGTCCGTACTGCTGGGGATTTCCGGTGCCTGACGATCGACACCACATCGTCACGCCCTGCTATTGACACTCTGCCAACAAGCGATTTACGGTCGCCGCAGCGACGTGACCTCCGTCACGGATCGAGCGTCGTCGTCACATCAGGGCAACTCGTTGCCCGTCGCCATCGAGAAGCGCTCGGTGACGTGAACCCAAGGGGGAAACTTCGTGAGAAGTCAGTCCACGCGCCGCTGGACGCGTTTGCTCGCACTGCTACTCGGTCTGGCCATGGTCGCCGCTGCCTGCGGTGGCGATGACGACACGGCCGACGGTGGCAACAACGACGAGGGCCCGACCGACTCGGAGCCCGATGAGACCGACGCCGGCGATCCGGTCCCGGGCGGCAAACTCGTCTACGGCGTCGAGGCCGACACCTCCACGCCCTGGACGCCGGCCAACTCGGTCTGCGCCATCTCCTGCCACATGATCATGCGGTCGGTCTTCGACACGTTGACGCTCTTCGCCGAGGACGGCTCGGTCCAGCCGAACCTCCTCGAGTCGTTCGAGCCCAACGAGGACTACACCGTCTGGACCCTCACCCCGAAGTCGGGCATCACGTTCCACGACGGAACGCCCTTCGATGCTGCGGCCATCAAGGCCAACCTCGACGCCCACCTGGCCAGCTTCCTCACCGCCAAGGCGCTCCTCAACGTCGACAACGTCGCGCTCTCCGACGACGGCAGCGCGGCGATCGTCACCATGAAGAGCCCGTGGAACCGGTTCCCGGTCTTCCTCTCGGGCCAGATCGGCTACCAGGCATCGCCCACGTGGCTCGCCGCCGTGGCCGGCGACCCGACGCTCGCAGCGGCACCGGTCGGCACCGGCCCGTTCGTCTTCAAGTCCTACGAGGTGGGTGGCAGCTTCATCGCCACCAAGAACGCCGACTACTGGCGTGCCGCCGAGGGACTCCCCTACCTCGACGAGATCGAGTACCGCGTGCTCGCCGACGGCCAGGCCCGCAAGAACGCCCTGCTGTCGGGCGACATCGACATCATGCACACGTCGGCCGGGCTGGTCATCA
This sequence comes from Acidimicrobiales bacterium, assembly GCA_041601775.1. Lineage (GTDB taxonomy): Bacteria > Actinomycetota > Acidimicrobiia > Acidimicrobiales > Salinilacustritrichaceae > Salinilacustrithrix. The sequence continues at coordinate 3,564 of JBFIHN010000172.1, read as the reverse complement.
GCGACCTCCGCGAGGACGACTCCATCGAACTCACCGAGAGCAGTTCCTTCGGCGAGACCAACTACACGCTCATGAACGTCGGCAACCCCGACTCGCCCATCAGCGACGTGCGCATCCGCAGGGCACTGGCCATGGCCATCGACAACGAGGTGCTCATCGAGCGCCGCGGTGCCGGCATCGGCATGGTCGCCAACGGCCCCTTCAGCCCCGACCAGAAGGGCTACCTGGAGGAGACCCCGTACCCGACGTACGACCCGGAGGGCGCCAAGGCGCTCGTCGACGAGTACAAGGCGGAGAAGGGCCTCAGCTCGGTCGACATCGCCTACACGACGACGACGGATCCGGCGAACCTCGAGACCGGTGAGCTGGTCAAGCAGTTCTGGGATCAGGTCGGACTGAACGTCGAGCTGGCCCAGATCGAGCAGGGCGCCTTCATCGTGACCGCGCTCACGGGCGACTTCGAGATGTTCGGCTGGCGTAACCACGGTGGCGTCGACCCCGACAGCCAGCGCATCTGGTGGCACAGCGAGACCGCCGACGACGCCCCCGGCCTGGCCCTCAACTTCGGCCGGATCAAGGACGACGTCATCGACGAGAACCTCGACAAGCTCCGCCAGACCAACGACGAGGACGAGATCACGGCCGCCGCCGAGGCGATCAACACCCAGTTCGGCGAGCAGGTGTACAACCTGTGGAGCTCCTGGACGGTGTGGGGCATCGCCAAGGACCCGACGGTCAACGGCCTCGACTCCTTCGTCCTGCCGGACGGCACGCCGGAGATCTACGGCAACGGCATCGGTGGCTCCCACCAGGTGTCGCAGCTGTGGATCGGCGAATAGTCCTCCCGTCGTAGGAAGAAAGCAGTAACTCCGTGAAGTTCGTCGCCGTCAGGCTTGCGCAGCTCACCGTCGTGCTCCTGGCGGCGACGTTCTTCACCTATGCCCTCACGTTCGTGAAGGACTCGCCCGACGACGTGATCGACAAGGTCCTCCAGACCGAGAGCGGCAACGAGTCCCAGCGTGCCCGAGTCCGTGCCGACCTCAACCTCGACGACCCGCTCCTCACCCGCTATGCGAAGTGGCTGGGTGACGCGGCCACCGGGGATCTGGGGTTCTCGTACTCCGCGCAGGAGCCGGTCACCGATCGCCTCAAGACCCGGATCCCACGGACGTTCGCGCTCGTCATCTTGTCGCAGGTCATCGCGCTGCTCCTGGCCGTCCCGGCCGGGATCGTCGCGGCCTGGCGGGCCAACACCTGGGTCGACCGCGGCCTCAGTTCGTCCTCGATCGGGCTGCTGGCCATACCCAACTACGTCGCCGGCCTGTTCTTCGTGTTCCTGTTCGCGCTCCAACTCGGGTGGTTCCCGTCGATCGTGAGCAGCGACCTCAATCCCAGCAGCGTCGGCCAGCTGTTCCAACCGTGGTCATGGGAGTTCCGGAGCTTCTTCCTGCCCGCCCTGGCGTTGAGTCTCGGCCAGGTCGCGGTCTACATGCGCCTGCTGCGTACGGACATGATCGCCACCCTCCAAGAGGACTTCATCGGCATGGCCAAGGCCAAGGGCATGTCGACCCGTCACATCCTGTTCCGCCACGCCCTGCGTCCCTCGAGCCTGTCGCTGGTCACCACCATCGGCATCAACACCGGCGCCGCCATCGGCGGCACGGTGATCATCGAGCAGATCTTCGGCATGCCGGGCATGGGGACGATGCTCGTCGACGCCATCTTCCGGGGCGACATCATGGTCGTCCAGGGTGTGGTCGCCGTGATCGCCATCGGCTTCGTGCTCATCAACTTCGTCATCGACCTCCTCTACGCCGCCCTCGACCCGAGGATCCGCAGTGCCTGACCTCGCTCACGACGAGGCTGCCGTGGCTGCTGCCACGGGGGCCGACCTCGACATGAAAGACGCTTCCGACCTGCCCAAGCGCAAGGGATGGGGCATCGGCTTCTGGTTCTCGGTCGTGTGGACCGTCCTGATCGCGTTCTTCTCGATCATGGCCCCCTACCTGCCCTTCGTCGACGAACCAGGGACGTTCTCGATCGCCAACCCCTCGAAGGCCGGCCCGTCGCTCGACTTCTGGTTCGGCACCAACGAGAACGGTGACGACATCTTCAGCCAGGTCGTCAACGGTGGACGGACGTCGATGATCATCGCGCTGAGCGTGGTGATCCTCGGGCTGGTCTCGGGCGGCATCGTCGGCATGATCGCCGGCTTCTTCCGCGGCCGTACCGATCGGATCATCTCCGCCGTGGTCGACACCATGCTGGCCTTCCCGGCTCTCGTGCTCGCCCTCGCGATGATCTCGATCTTCGCTCGTGACGGCAGCACCGTCCGACCCAACCTGCCCGTGGTCATCGGATCGCTGTCGATCCTGTCGATCGCCCCACTCGCCCGCATCACCAGGGGGATCACGCTGTCGTTCGCCGAGCGGGAGTTCGTGACCGCTGCCCGCACGTTGGGGGCCAAGAACAGCCGCATCATCCGCCGCGAGATCCTGCCGAACCTGATCCCGCCGATGGCGGTGTTCAGCCTGACCGTCATCGCGGTCGTGATCGTCGCCGAGGGTGCGCTCGCCTTCCTGGGTCTCTCGGTGAGTGCGCCCGCCCCGACCTGGGGCAAGTTGATCCTGGCCGGTCGCGACGACCTCGACAACAGCGCCCACATCACCTTCTTCCCCGCCGGCGTCATGTTCCTGACGATCTTGTCGCTCAACTACATCGGCGACGTCCTCCAGGGTCGCTTCACGGTCCGAGAAGGAGCGCTGTAGTGGCCCGTCGCATCACCGCCACCGACGACACGAGGTCGGCGGCCCCGCTCCTCGAGGTCACCGACCTCCGGACGCACTTCCTCACCCCACGCGGTCGGGTCCGCGCCGTCGACGGCGTCTCGCTCACCCTCGAGCGCGGACGAACCCTGGGCATCGTCGGCGAGTCGGGCTCGGGCAAGACCGTCCTCTCGCGTTCGATCATGGGTCTGTTGCCTCGTAGCAACGTCGAGCGCACCGGCTCGATCAAGTACGAGGGCACCGAGATCTCCGGCTACTCCCAGAGCGAGATGCAGTCGGTCTGGGGACCCGAGATGGCCATGATCTTCCAGGATCCGATGACCTCGCTCAACCCGGTCATGCGCATCGGCAAGCAGATCACCGAGTCGCTGCGGTTCCACCTCGACATGGACAAGAAGGAGGCGAACGAACTCGCCGTCTCCCTCCTCAAGTCCGTCGGCATCCCCGAGCCCGCGAAACGAGTCCGCGAGTACCCCCACCAGCTGTCGGGCGGCATGCGACAACGGGTCGTGATCGCCATCGCGCTCGCCTGCGGACCGAAGCTCCTCTTCGCCGACGAGCCGACCACGGCACTCGACGTGACCGTCCAGGCCCAGATCCTCAACCTGCTCGACGCCCAGCAGCGCGAGCGCTTCATGGCCACGATCCTCGTCACCCACGACCTCGGTGTCGTCGCTGGTCGGGCCCACGACATCGCCGTGATGTACGCCGGCAAGGTCGTCGAGAAGGCCTCGGCCAAGACGCTGTTCTCCTCGATGCGCATGCCCTACACCCAGGC
>JBFIHN010000171.1:0-7284 GCA_041601775.1 Acidimicrobiales bacterium | reverse complement strand
TCGGACAACAGCCACGACAACGTGCCGGCGAGGACGACCGCGACGGCGGCCCGCCGCCAGTCACCCGGGGTCACCACCACCATCACGACTGCCACGAGGAAGATCGCCGGTCGGGTACCGACCTGCATCACCAACTCCAGGGCGTCGATCACGACCCCGGGGAGCGCGTTCAACGCCTCGGTGAGGCCGACCTCGCCCCACAGCGTGGAGCGGGACGCGATCGCGCCCGACGCGACCAGTGTCAGCAGGCCCAGACCGGCGAGTCGCAGCCGTGGCTCATGCATGCCGGTGCTCACGACAGCGGGAGGAGCCCCACCGCTCGGTGCGCCCGTTCGAGCGTCGTGGTCGCCACCGCTCGTGCCTTTCCGGCGCCGGTGGCGAGGATGTCGTGGGTGGCGGCCGGATCGTGGACGAGGGCGGCGAATCGCTCCTGCACCGGGCGCAGCAGCTCGACGACGGCTTCGGCCGTGTCGGCCTTGAGCGGTCCGTACATCTCGTAGTCGTCGGCGAGTGCCGCCGGGTCGCGGTCGGTGGCCGCACCCAGGATCGACAAGAGGTTCGAGACGCCGGGCTTCTCGTCGACGTCGAAACGGACCTCGTTGTCGGTGTCGGTCACCGCCCGCTTGATCTTCTTCTCGATGACCTTCGGGTCGTCGAGCACGAGGATCGTGCCCTGGGGCGAGTCGAGGGACTTCGACATCTTGTCGGTGGGCTGCTGGAGGTCCATGATCCGGGCGCCGACGGGCGGGATGACGTGTTCGGGCACGACGAGGACCTCGTCGCCGCACCGGCTGTTGAACCGGTTCGCGACATCGCGGGCCAACTCGATGTGCTGGCGTTGGTCGTCGCCCACCGGGACGACGTCGGTGTCGTAGAGCAAGATGTCGGCGGCCTGGAGCGCCGGATACGTGAAGAGCCCGGCAGAGACGAAGTCGGCCCGGCCGGACTTGTCCTTGAACTGGACCATCCGGGACAGCTCCCCGTAGCTCGCCGTGCACTCCATCAGCCACGCGAGCCCGGTGTGCTCGGGGACATGGCTCTGGACGAACAGGGTGCACACGTCGGGTTCGAGGCCACAGGCGACCAGGAGCTGGGCCAGCTCGAGGGTCTTGGCCCGCAGGACCTCGGGATCCTTCGGGATGGTGAGCGCGTGGAGATCGACCACGCAGAACACCGAATCCATTGCGTGCTGGTCGTGGACCCAACGCCGCACGGCACCCAGGTAGTTGCCCAGGTGGAGGTCGCCGGTGGGTTGGATGCCCGAGAACGCACGTGTCATGGCCGGGCATCGTACGGGCCGGGGTCGGTGCGACCCGGACCCATTCCGCGGCGGCGTCCGATGGTGGTGTCCGCGCCGCTCGCACGCCATGATCGTGCGGTGCTCGACCGTCCGACGATCCTCGCGGCAGCGCTGGCGCTCGTCGACGAGCGCGGCCTCGACGGGTTCACCCTGCGTGCCCTCGGCGAGCGACTCGGCGTGCGCCAGATGGCGGCCTACCGGCACTTCGAGAACAAGGCGGCGATCATCGATGCCCTCGCCGACGACCTGCTCGAGCAGGTGCGGCTCGACGACCCGGCTGTGGTCTCGGACCCCGACGAGCTCATCCTCGGGTACCTCCGTCGCGCCCGCACCGTCCTGCTCTCCCACCCGGCGCTGGTGCCGGTCGTCGCGGCGCGGCCGCTCCTGCGGAGCAACCGGGCCGAGGACCTCATCCGCCTCTCGGCGACCTTCTCCGACGCCGGATTCCCGGACGACACGATCGTCGAGTCGGTGCTCACGTTGGTGTCGATCACGTTGGGGCTCATCCTCTACGAACAGCAGCGCATGACGTTCGACCGGGCACAGGGGCCCAGCTACCAGTCAGATCGGCTGGCGCTGCTGGCCGAGATGATCGAGCGACCCGACGCCCCGAAGGTGAGCGAGGACCTCACGCGACGCATCGTCGACGGGGGCTGGGGAGCGGAGGTGTTCGAGACGACGATCGACGACGTCTACCGGAGCATCAAACGGCGAGCGGGCGCCGGTGACTGAGGGTCGGGTATCCACCACCCGCGTCGAAGCATCCCCTACGGTTCCCCGGATGTCCGTCGCTGTCGAGACCCCGGTGTTCCAGGGTCCGTTCGACCTCCTGCTCCACCTGATCCTCCAGGACCAGGTCGACCTGTACGAGGTCCGCCTGTCCGACATCGTCGACGCCTATCTCGCGCAGCTGGAGCGGCTCGAGTCGATGGACCTCGAGCTCGCGACCGAGTTCCTGCTCATCGCCGCCACCCTGATCGAGCTGAAGTCCAAGCGGCTCCTGCCCGACGAGGGCGACATCGACCTCGACGACGAGCTGGCCCTGTGGGAGGAGCGCGACCTGCTCCTGTCGCGGTTGGTGGAGTGCAAGACCTTCAAGGACGCTGCCGTCGCGATGGCCGGCATCGCCAACGAGGCCAGCCGTTCCTACGCCCGCACCGTCGGCGTCGAGGAACGGTTCCTCGGCCTGCTGCCCGACCTGCTCGAGCACACCACGCCCGACGACATCCGCAGCGCGTTCCTGCGGGCCGTGGCCCCCAAGCCGGTCCCGCACGTCGACATCGCCCACATCCACCAGATCCGGGTCACGGTCACCGATGCGGTCGCCGAGCTCCTCCACGAGCTCCCCGGCCTGGGTCGGGCGTCGTTCGCCGACCTGACGGCCGATCTCGTGGACCGGATCGAGGTCATCGTCCACTTCCTGGCGGTCCTCGAGCTCTACAAGCAGGGCTGGATCGACATCCAGGCGCCGGAGACCATCGGCGGCCTCGACGTCGTGTGGCTGGGCGACGACGGCGTCGATGCCGAGGACCTCGCGTTCGTCGACGCCTATGACGGCTGATCCGATCGGGGAAGACGATCGCGCGCGCGACCTGCGACGTGCCGCGGAGGCGCTCCTGTTGGTCACCGAGGAGCCGCTGGTCCCCGAGTTGATGGCCCAGCTGCTCGAGGTCCCCACGGCCCGTGTCGAGGCGCTGTGCACCGAGCTGGCCGCCGAGTACGACGCCACCGACCGCGGCTTCCAGCTCGTGAAGGTCGCCGGCGGCTGGCGCTTCCAGACGCACCCGGACCTGGCGCCCTACGTCGAACGGTTCGTCCTCGAGGGGCAGTCCGGACGGCTGTCGAACGCGGCGCTCGAGACGTTGGCGATCATCGCCTACAAGCAGCCGATCTCGCGGGCGCAGATCGCCGCGATCCGTGGCGTCAACGCCGACGGGGTCATCCGGACACTCACCCAACGCGGCTACATCGACGAGATCGCACGCGATCCCGGACCGGGTCAGGCCGTGCTCTACGGCACGACGGCGTCGTTCCTCGAGAAGCTCGGGCTCGACAACCTCGACCAGCTGCCGCCGTTGGGCGAGTTCGTCCCCGGAGCCGACGTGTTCGAGACCCTCGAACGCGGCCTCCGTCCCGACGCGCTCGTCTTCCCGGACGAGCCCGGCGTGCCGGCTGACGAGCCCGCAGCCGACGGCGAGGCCGGCACCGAGGAATCCGGCGACCCGACGCCCTGACGGGCACCATGAGGACATGAGCGAACCCGAGCGTCTCCAGAAGCTGTTGGCGCGCGTGGGCATCGGGAGCCGTCGTGTGGTCGAGGACCTCATCGCCGCCGGTCGGGTGTCGGTGAACGGGGAGGTCGCCGAACTCGGGCAGCGAGCGGACGCGGACGTCGACCAGATCGAGGTCGACGGCGCGCTCGTCGGGGTCCGACCCGACACGGTCTGGTACCTGCTCAACAAGCCCAAGGGGGTCGTGACCAGCGCCGCCGACACCCACGGTCGCCCGGTCGTCGTCGACCTGGTCCCGAGCGAGCCGCGCGTGTTCCCCGTCGGCCGTCTCGATCTCGACACCGAGGGGTTGTTGCTGTTGACCAACGACGGTGAGGTGACCCACCGGCTCACCCACCCCAGCTACGGCGTCGAGAAGGAGTACCTGGCCCACGTCACCGGTCGACCCAGCCGCGGTGCACTCCGGACGCTCCGAGAAGGCGTCGACCTCGAGGACGGACGCACGGCACCGGCCAAGGCCTCGACCGTGGGCGACGACGTGATCCGCCTCGTCATCCACGAAGGCCGGAACCGCCAGGTGCGTCGGATGTGCGAGGCCGTGGGCCATCCGGTCGTCCGGCTCGTGCGGGTCCGGATCGGACCCATCACCGACCGCTCGCTCGCCCCGGGCGAGTCGCGTCGGCTCGCCGTCGACGAGGTCCGGGCCCTCGAACGCGCTGCCGTCGAGCGGCAGATCCCCACCTAGGCTGGCCGACCGTGCCCGGAACCGACTCACCCACCTCCGCGATGCTGCGCCGCGCCAACGTGGTGGGCGTCGGGCTCATCGGCGGCTCGATCGGTCTCGCACTGCGCCGCGCCGGCTGGCACGTGAGCGGGAGCGACGACGATCCGACACGCACCGACCGTGCGCTCCAGATCGGCGTGGTGGACGCGATCGGCGTGGACCCCGAGGCCGAGATCACCTTCATCGCCACCCCGGTCGGTGCGGTGGTCGAAGCGGCGCGGAAGGCGCTGGCCCAGACCGTGGGCCTGGTCACCGACGTCGGTTCCGTGAAGGCCCCGATCGTCGAGGCCGTGGCCGACCGGCGGTTCGTGGGCGGCCACCCCATGGCGGGGTCCGAGCAGGAGGGGGTCGACGGTTCCAGCGCCGACCTCTTCGCCGGCGCCGTGTGGGTCCTCACCCCGACCCCGACGACCGACGACGGCGCCTATGCCCACGTGCGCTCCGTCGTGGCCGCGATGGGGGCCGAGATCCTGGCGCTCGACCCGGCCCGTCACGACGAGTTCGTCGCCGTGGTCTCGCACGTTCCCCATCTGACGGCGGCGAGCCTGATGCGCATCGCCGACGACCGGGCCGACGAGCACGCGGCCCTGCTCCGTCTCGCGGCCGGCGGCTTCCGCGACATGACCCGCATCGCCTCCGGGCATCCGGGCATCTGGCCCGACATCTGCGAGGAGAACCGGGCCGCGATCGTGGCCGGACTCGACCGCCTCATCGACGCGCTCGGCGATGCGCGCGACCAGGTGGCGGACCACGACCGCGACGGTCTCCTCCGAGACCTCACACGCGCCCGCGCGGCCCGTGTCAACCTGCCCAGCCGCTACACCCGCCCGTCGGAGCTGTCCGAGGTGCGGATCCCGGTGCCCGACCGTCCCGGGGTGTTGGCCGATGTCACGACGCTCGCCAGCGAACTCGACGTCAACATCGCCGACCTCGAGATCGCGCACTCGTCGGAGGGCGTGCAGGGTGTGCTGATCCTCCTGGTCGAAGCAGCCACGGCCGACGTGTTCCGCGGTGGCCTCATGGCCCGCGGGTACCGCCCGGCCGTGCAGCGGCTCGCATGAACGAGATCCCGCCGAAGACCGTCGAGCGATCCGGACCGGTCGACGCCACCGTCACCATCCCGGGGTCGAAGAGCATCACGAACCGGGCGCTGGTGTGCGCCGCGCTCGCATCGACGCAGTCGGTGCTCGACGGCTGGCTGGACGCCGACGACACCCGGGCGATGATCACCGCGCTCGAGACCCTCGGTGTCGACGTCGGCGTCGGTGAGCAACTGGCGATCGGCTCCGAAGGGGTGCGACCCGAGGTCGTGTCCATCGACGCCCGCCAGAGCGGAACCACCAGCCGGTTCCTCCTGCCGGTCCTGGCCCTCGACGGCGCCCCGCGACGCATCACCGGCGACCAACAGCTCCAGGTGCGGCCGATGGCCGAGGCGTTCGACGCGCTCCGTGCGCTCGGCGCCCGGGTGACCGAGGAGGGCGTCCCGGGGTTCCTTCCCGCCGTCGTCGAGGGGCCGCTGCGTGGCGGCGAGGTCGAACTCGCCGGCGACGTGTCCAGCCAGTTCCTCTCCGGTCTGCTGCTCGCCGCCCCGCAGATGCCCGGCGGGCTCCGCGTGCGGATCACGACCGAGCTGATCAGCCGTCCCTACGTCGACATGACCGTTGCCGTCATGCGGTCCTTCGGCGCGTCGGTCTCGACCGAGGACCAGACGACCTGGGTGGTCGACGCGCTGCGCTACGAGGGGGCCGAGTACACGATCGAACCGGATGCGTCGGCGGCGTCGTATGCCTGGGGTGCTGCGGTCGTCACCGGGGGAGCGGTGACCGTGCCCGGTCTCCATCGTGCGTCGCTCCAGGGCGACGTGGCCTTCGTCGACGTGCTCGAGCAGATGGGCGCGAAGGTCCGTTGGGACTCCGACGCCGTCACGGTCGCGGCTGGACCCACGCTCCGCGGGATCGACGTCGACCTGTCCTCGATCTCCGACACCGTGCCGACGCTCGCCGCGATCGCCGCGCTCGCCGACGGCCCCACCACGATCCGCGGCGTCGGCTTCATCCGCAACAAGGAGACCGATCGGATCGCGGCGCCCGTGGCCGAACTCCGTCGCTGCGGCATCGACGCCCGCGAGACCGACGACGGCATGGTCATCGTCCCCGGCCCGATCGCCCCGACCGTGGTCGAGACCTACGACGACCACCGCATGGCCATGGGGTTCAGCCTGCTCGGCCTGGCCCGGGACGGCATCCGCATCGCCGGCCCGACCTGCGTGGCCAAGACCTTCCCCGGGTACTGGGATCTCCTCGATCGCCTGCGGGCGGGGTCCGAGCCGTCGGCTCGCGCCGTCTAGCGTCACCGCCATGCGCGTCATCGCCATCGACGGCCCCGCCGGCTCCGGCAAGTCCACGGTCGCCCGGCAGTTGGCCGAGCGTCTCGACCTCCGTTACCTCGACACCGGTGCGATGTACCGGGCGATCACGTTCGCCGCCCTGCGCCGTAACATCGATCCTGCCGACGTCGAGCCCGTGGCCGCCCTGGCCCGACGGGTCGATCTCGAGGTCACGCTCGACCACGTGCGGGTCGACGGCGTCGACGCGACCATCGAGATCCGCGGCCCCGAGGTCACGCGTGCGGTCAGCACCGTCGCCGCGAACGCTGCCGTCCGCGACGAGCTGGTCGCCCGTCAACGCGACTGGGTGGCCCGCCACGGTGGCGGCGTCATCGAAGGACGAGACATCGGCTCCGTCGTCTTCCCCGACGCCGAACTCAAGGTCTACCTCGATGCCCGACCCGACGTGCGCGCTGCGCGACGGTCCAAGGAGGTCACCGATCTCGACTACGAGACGGTGGCCGCCGACCTGGCCCGGCGCGACGCCCTGGACCAGGGGCGCGAGACGTCGCCGTTGACCCGTGCCGGCGACGCCATCGAGGTCGACACGAGCGATCTCGCGGTCGACGCGATCGTGGAGCTC
>JBFIHN010000170.1:0-7289 GCA_041601775.1 Acidimicrobiales bacterium | reverse complement strand
GGACGATGACCCGCACCGCCATCAAGTTCGGCCTGTTCGTGGCCCTGTGCATGGTGTTCCTGGTGTACCTCGCGTCGACCATCGGCAACACCACCGCGTTGGGTCTCGTGGGTCAGGGCCCCGACACCTACTCGGTCTCCGCCACGTTCGACGACGTCAGCGGTCTGCTCGTCGGCGACAACGTGAAGGTCGCCGGCGTGCCCGTCGGCAAGGTCACCAAGATCAGCGTCGAGTCGGGACGGGCCACCGTCAAGATGCAGATCGACGACGACCGCAAGGTCCCCGCCGATTCCAGTGCCACGATCCGCTGGCGCAACCTCATCGGCCAGCGCTACGTGTACCTGGTGCCGGGCGACGCGCCCGCGTCGCTCGCGAACGGTGACGTGATCGAGGACACCACCAACGTCATCGACCTGGGTGAGCTCTTCAACCGCCTGGGGCCGATCGTCGCGACCATCGACTCCAGCCAGGTCAACGACTTCCTCGACACCGTGACCACGGCGCTCGAGGGCAACGAGGCGAGCGTGAGCGAAGCCCTCGACGACCTGGCCTTCGTCGTCCAGGGCCTGGGGGAGCGCGACCAGGCGATCGGGCGCCTCATCGAGAACCTGGAGGTCGTCGCCCGCACGGTCGCCGATCGCGACGCACAGATCGAGACGATGCTCGACAACCTGGCCGCGCTGTCGCGGACCTTCAGCGACAACACCCAACTGCTCGAGACGGCGATCCTGGAGATCGGTTCGTTCAACACCGATCTCTCGTCGGTCCTCGCCGCCAACCGGGGGGAGATCGACGGACTGCTCGCCAAGCTCGACGCGACGCTCGACACCGTCGAAAGCCAGCTCGGCCCGCTCGATCTCGCGCTCGACCGTCTGGACGAGAACGCCTCGGCGACCTTCCGCAGCTCGCGGGACGGCACGTTCCTCAACCAGGCCATCCTGTGTCTGACGGTCCTGCCGCCACCGTGCCTCGCACCGACCTATCCGGGCCTCGACGCGCTCCTCGACGACGTGGTCGGCACGAGCGGTGCCGACCCCGTGATCAGCGGCGCCGGGACGCCCATACGCCTCCAGGGCTCGGAAGCCGTGACCAGCCTCGTCGGAGGTGCTGGCCGATGAAGTCGTTCCGCGATCGCAATCCGTACCTCGTTGGCATCGTCTCGGTGCTGCTCATCGGCGGCGCCACCGGCTTCGCCTTCATGGTCGGACTGCTCAACCTGCTCGAGGACGCCTACGAGATGGAAGGCGTCTTCAGCGACGCCTCCGGGCTCCGCACCGGCGACGACGTCAAGGTCGCCGGCGTCAAGGTCGGGCGGGTGACCGACATCGAGGTCGACCGCCCCTCGGGCAACGTCCGGGTCTCCTGGGTCGTCAACGACGGGATCGAGGTCGGAAGCGACACCGGTGCCGAGATCGCACTCGCGTCCCTGCTGGGCGCCAAGCACATCCGACTGACCGACCCCGTGGCCGGCGACACGCTCATGGAGGACCTGCCCGCCGATCAGCGCGTCGTCCCGCTCGAGCGGACCAAGGTGCCCTTCGACCTGTTCGAGCTCACCCGGGTCGCCACCGACGGAATCAACGAACTCGAGACCGACAAGCTCAACGAGCTCCTCGTCGACCTCGCCGACATCACCGACGGCAAGGCCGCCACGGTCGAGGACCTGCTCACCGGCATCCGCGAGGTCGGCTCGGCCATCAACGACCGCGACCAGGAGTTCGCCGACCTCCTCGACCAGGCCGACCGCCTCAGCACCACACTCGCGGACAAGGACGACGAGATCATCAGCCTCCTCGACACGTCGCAGCAGATCCTCGACCTGATCGTCGAGCGCCGCAACGACCTGGCGATCGTCCTGGGCGAGAGCGCCGACGCGGTCCAGGAACTCAACCGGGTGATCAGCGCGAACAAGGCCCAGATCGACGGCGTGCTCGATTCGCTGAGCCCCACACTCGACGTCGTGTCCGCGCAACAAGACGACATCGACCGGGCGCTCGCATGGCTCGGCCCGGGACTGCTCCAGCAGTCCAAGGGCGGCGCCCAGGGTCCCTGGGCCGACATCTTCGTGCGATCCGTCAGCGCCGACGTGCTCGGCATCCTCAACGACGTCTACACCGACGTCCTCGGCCTGGAGGCACCATGAATCGTCTCCGTCTCACGGCGCTCGGGATCGTCGTCTCTTTGGTCGCTGCCGGTTGCTCCGTCCTCGGGGGCGGCGACACCTACGACGTCGTCGCCTACTTCCCACGGGCCGTGTCGGTCTACGAGTCGGGCGCTGTCCAGGTGCTGGGCCTCCCGGCCGGCAAGATCACCGACGTCGAGGTCGTGGGTGATCTCGTGAAGGTGACCATGGCCATCGACGACGACGTCCCGGTCCCCATGGACGTCAAGGCAGCCATCGTGCCGCAGTCGCTCATCGGCGAACGACGGGTCCAGCTCTTCCCGCCCTTCCAGGAAGGCGACCAGACGATCAGCGACGGGTACGAGATCGCCGCCGAGGACACCATCATCCCGGTCGAGCCCGACGAGGCCCTCGCCGCGCTCAACGAGTTCCTCGAGAACCTCGACCCGGACGGGCTGGGTCGCCTCATCGACAACGCGGCGACCGCCCTCGACGGCCAGGGCGAGAACCTCGGTGCGGCGCTCGACGAGCTCTCGGAACTGGTCGGCAACATCGAGGAGAACGACGACGACATCATCGCCATCGCCGAACGCTTCGACGACTTCACCGCGACGCTCCTCACACGCGAGGGGCAGCTCGCCCAGGCCCTCGACGACTTCGCGGTCGTCGCCGACGTGTTGGCCGACGAACGCGACGACATCGAGTTGTTGGTCTCGGGCCTGGCTGACCTGTCCGGCGACGGGCTCGATCTCGTCTCCGAGCACGCGGTACGGCTTCGGACCGACGTCGAGATCCTGACCCGGCTCACGCGCTCGATCGACGCGAACCTCGACGGCCTGCAGGACACGCTCGATGCCGGCCCTGCGCTGATCGACGGGTTCATCGGCGCCTACAACCCGAGGCTCCGGGCACTCGACCTGCGGAACAACTTCACCCCGCTGATCGCCGAGGCCCTGGCCCCCGTGTTCGGCGCGGTCGGCGTGCCCCTGCCGTGTGTGAGCCTCCTGGGGACGCAATGCCCTGGCGGTGGCCTGGTCGAACTCGACGACGGCTCCGGAGCCGTCGACGCCGCACTGACCCAACCGACGAGCCCGATCAACGACATCCTCGACGTGCTCGGGGCACCCGGTGCCGCACCGGAGACGGCACCTGCGGCCACTCCCGACGATCGTGGGGGCAGCATGCTCGGTGATCTCCTCGGCACCTTCCTGGGAGTGGGATCATGAGTGCCCTGTCGACCCGTCTCGGTGGCCTCCTCGCGATCGCCGTGCTCACGGCGGCCTGTGCCCTGCCGGGCAACGTCACCGGCTCCCGCGAGATCACCGCCACGTTCGACGACGTCGGTGACCTCGTCACCGGGCACAGCGTCCAGGTGGCCGACGTCCGCATCGGCTCGGTGACCGGCATCGAGTTGACCGACGACTACCGAGCCGTGGTGACCATCTCGATCAAGGACGACGTCTTCGTCCCACGCGAGTCCCGGGCGCTGCTGCGCACGACCTCCCTCCTCGGCGAGAAGTTCATCGAGATCCGTCCGATCGACGAGGACGACCCGCTGTCGGGAACCGATCTCGTGGACGGCGACGTGCTCACCGAGTCCACCGAGGCCCCGGAACTCGAGTTCGTCACCGAACGAGCGGTCGAGATCCTCGGCTCCGTCGTCGCCAGCGACGTGGCCACGCTCGTCGAGACCGGCTCGATCAGCTTCGCCGATCGCGGGCCGGAGCTGCGGTCGCTGGTCGAGGACCTGTCCACCATCTCGGGCACGCTCGCCGACCAGACCGACGAACTCGTGCGGATCATCGACTCGCTCGACGGTGCCACCGCGACCCTTGCCGGCGGCGCCTCGGACATCGACGCACTGCTGGTCAACCTGGCCGAGACCACCGGCGTGCTCGCCGACAACCGTGACGAGGCCATCGACGCCATCCGTGAGCTGACCCGCCTCGCCCAGATCCAGAACGACACGGTGTTCGAGCCCTACCTCGACGTGGTCGACACCCAGATCAAGCAGCTCGACGCGATCCTCGGCGAGATCGATCGCGACCAACAACAGGTCGCCGACACCTTGTTCTGGATCGCCCAGTTCGCCGACATGCTCCCGAAGGCCGTGCCGGGTGACTTCGCCCAGGTGTACGGCCTCCTCGAACTGGCGGACCTCGAACCATGAACAGGCGAGTGCTCATCAACCTGGTCGCCTTCGTCGGCGTGTTCTTCATCATGCTGTGGTGGGCGATCAACAACATCATCAACCCCACCCAGCTGCCGCTCATCGGCGGGGCGTCGATCTTCGACCAGCCCTACGAGCTCACGGGCGAGTTCGCGGCGACGGCCGGTGTGACCGAGAACTCCGAGGTCGCCTACCTCGGGGTCAACTACGGCGCGGTCTCGGGTGTGGACATCGTCGACGGCGAGGTCCTCGTCTCGATGGAGATCGACTCCGGCAAGGAGATCCCTGCGGGCTCGACGGCGCGGATCTTCCGCAAGTCCGCCATCGGCGAGCCCTACATCGACTTCAACCCGCCCGAGGACTTCGCCGCCGGCGGGCCGACGTTGCAGCCCGGCGACGTGATCCCGATGGAACGGACGAGCGTCCCGCTCGAGTTCTCCGAGCTGCTGCGTACGGCATCGACCGTGTTGGCCTCGGTCGACCCGGACCAGACGCGCACGCTCGTCCACGAGCTCGCGGTCGCGCTCGAGGGTCGCTCCGACTCCCTCCGTGACCTGACGGTGAGCTCGGATGCCCTCCTCCAGACGTTCGTCGACAAGGCCGAGTTGCTCGACTCGCTCAGCGCGAACAGCACACGCCTCACCCGGACCGTCACCGAGAAGCGCGGCGCCTTCTCGGCAGCCATCTCCGATCTCGCCGACGTGGCCGAGACCCTCCGGACGGTCGAACCCGACACCCGGGTCCTGCTCGACCGGGGGACCGCACTCCTCGGCCAGACAGCCGACCTGGTCAGCGACATCAAGCAGAACGCCGACTGCATCCTGTCGGACCTCGACGACGTCATCGATCTGACGACAACGGACGCCAACCTCGCCAACCTCGAACACGTCCTCGACTTCGCCGACGTCGGTCTCGGCTACGTCTTCATGACCCGTGACGACGGGCCCGGAGGCCTGTGGGTGCGCGTGCACCTGATCGTGAAGACCGAGAGCCCCGCCACGCAGTACATCCCGCCGACCGACCTCCCGGCCGTGCCCGAGGTGCCGTCGTGCGTCTCGACGCTGTCATCGGGCAGCGTCCGGTTCGACTCCGGATCCGGATCCGGGGTCGGTGTCGTCGCCGCCGGCGCGAGCCTGCCGGCCACCGGCGGCGAACCGATGTACGCCCTGGTGCTGGTCCTGCTGGCCGCGGGGCTCTTCGGCCTGGTCGCACGGCGTACGGTCGGCCCGTGAGCGACGAGCAGACCACCGAGTCCGACCCGACCCCCGGCGCCCCCGACCGTCGAGGGCGCACGGTGCCCGCGGGCGCCTTCGTGGCCGCCGTGCTCGTCGCCGGCGCCCTCGGCATCCTCGCTGTCGTGGCCCTCGCCAGCGGTGGCAGCGACGGCGATGGCGCTGCCGATGACGCTCGTTTCGCCGCCGGCCGGTTCGCCGAACGGTTCCTCACCTTCGAACACGATGCCCTCGACGACTGGAAGGCCGGTGTCCTGTCGCTCTCCACCGGGGGGTTCAGCAGCGAGGTCGAGAACGTCGAGGAGGGCCTGCGCCAGCTCATCGGCGAGTCCGAGCTGGACGCGTCGACCCAGGTGACGGAGATCTTCGTCGGGGCGATCGACAGCGGGACGACATCGGTTGTCCTGATCTATGACCGCGACGTCACCGGATCGTCCGGGACACGATCGGAATCCGACCGGTACATGCAGCTCGAGATGAACCTGGTCGACGGTGAGTGGCTGGTCGACAACGTCATCGACATCTCCACCGCCGGCGGCCTCGACGACCAGACGGCGTCGACCCCGGAGACCGCGGACACGACCACGCCGCCGTCGACGACCGCCTCGGATGGCTGATCGGACCCGTCGATGTGGAATCCCGCGTGCTCGGCGCTAGGTTCCCGCACTCCGGTCACCCCTACGACGCCGATGTGTCTATGATCCGGCGCGACCGACGGACTCGGTTGGAGAACCATGGCTGACGAAGAAGAGATCGAAGCAGACATCGACGAGGACCTCGACGACGAGGACCTCGACGACGACGCCATCGACGAGGAGTTCGACGACGACCTCGACGACGATGCCGCGGACGATGACGCCGCGGACGACGACGACGAGGACGAGGACGACGCTCCGGCGAAGCCCGCGAAGTCGGATGACGACGACGACGACGAGGAAGAGGCCGACCCGGACGACGTCGAGGCCGACCTCGACGCGATCCTGAAGGACCGCCTCGCCGCCGACGACGAGGACGACGACGACGAAGAGATCGACGTCCAGGCCGGACGTCCCGAGACCCCGGGAAAGATCCAGCCGCGCCGCTCCGACGAGTTCCTCTGTCAGTCCTGTTTCATCCTCAAGCCGCGGGCACAGATGGCCGACGGCGAGACCGACCTCTGTGTCGACTGCGTCTGAGCGGGGAGTCCACTGATGGCCTACCGAACGATCGTCGTCGGAACCGATGGGTCCGAGACGGCGAAACATGCCGTTCTCCGGGCCGCGGAACTGGCGGCAGCCGACGACGCCCGGTTGGTGGTCACGACGGCGTTCGAACGCCACCCGGACGCACCCGACGACGCGATCCCCTCGGACGTGCGGTGGATGGTCACCGACAGCAGCGCAGCAGAGACCCACGCCCGCGAAGGACGCGAGGCCGCGCATGCCGCTGGGGTCGGCGACGTGGTGGTCCAGGCGGTCGCCGGTGCACCAGCCGAGATGTTGATCGAGACCGCAGAGACCTTCGCGGCCGACCTCATCGTGGTCGGCTCGGTCGGGCTCACCGCGTCGGCGCACTTCCTGCTCGGGAGCGTCGCGAGCACGGTGCTCCACCACGCGCCCGCCGACGTCCTCGTGGTGCACACCGGTTCCTGAACCCGGGCTCCACCCGACAGAACTGGTACGAACCGGCCGTCGTGCGCCATCATTCCCGACTGTGAGCGACGACAAGAACCCCCTCGAACAAGCAGTCGACCAGGCGATGGACACCTTCGTGTACGCCCCGATCG
>JBFIHN010000169.1:0-7313 GCA_041601775.1 Acidimicrobiales bacterium | reverse complement strand
TGGCGAGGTTGGTCCCCGGCCCGTACATGCTGAACAGGTTCGGGAAGCCCGGCGTGCTGATGCCCAGGTGAGCGGCCGGCGTGGCCCCCCACGTGTCAGACAAGGTGACGCCGTCGCGGCCGACGATCTCCATCGGCCACAGGAACCGGGTGCCGTGGAACCCGGTGGCGAAGACGATCACGTCGACGTCGACGTGCCCGTCCGCGGTCTCGATCCCGGTCGGGGTGATCCGCTCGATCGGCTCGCGGTGCAGGGAGACGTGGTCGCGTCGCAGGGTGCGGAGCCAGCTCCCGTCGTCCTGGAGCGTGCGCTTGCCGGTGGCGGGGTAGTCGGGGATGACCTTGGCGAGGAGGTCGGGGTCGTCGCCGACCTGGCCGGTGATCCAGTCGGTGAACATCGCCCGGGCCATGTCGTTGACCGCGGAGATCGACCGGTTGCCGTCGTCCCATTCGGGGTCGACACGGGCGGCCCCCATCCCGCCGTCGCACGACGGCCAGAACAGCAGGAACCGGAACCAGCGGGCGTAGAAGGGGAGGTGGCGCATCGCCCACCGGACACCGTCGGCCACCGTCTCGTGGTAGTGCGGGTTGGGGAACATCCACTGCGCCGTGCGCTGGAAGACATGGAGTTCGGCGACGTCGTCGGCGATCTCCGGTGCGATCTGGAGTCCGCTCGCTCCGGCACCGACCAGGGCGACGCGCGTACCGGTGAGGTCGACGTCGTGATCCCACCGGGCCGAGTGGAAGGAGGGACCGTCGAAGGCGTCGATGCCCTCGATGGCGGGCAGCTTCGGTCGATTCAGCTGCCCGACGGCGGTGATGACGGCTCGGGCCTCGATCGTTTCGTCGCCGTCGGGGCCCGACACCTCGACCGACCACGACGCCCGGCCCTCGTCCCAGACCATCCGCTCGACCTCGGTCTCCCACCGCACGTGCGGGTCGACGCCGTGTCGGTCCATGACCCGCTGGAAGTACGCCTGCAGTTCGGGCTGGCCGGAGAAGAACTGGGTCCAGTGGTCGGACGGTTCGAACGAGTAGCAGTAGAAGTGGTTGCCCACGTCGACCCGCGCCCCGGGGTATCGGTTCTCGTACCAGGTACCGCCGACGCCGGCGTTCTTCTCGACGATCGTGTACGGGATGCCGGCCTCACCGAGGCGCACGCCGGCCAGCAGGCCGGACATGCCACACCCGACGATCACGACGGGCAGGTCGGCACGGACGGACGGGTCGATCCCCGACCAGTCGACGCGGCGGGGATCACTCCCGTCGAGGTCGAGCTCCTCGAGCATCATCGGCACGTACTCGTCGGGCACGGGCTCGCACACCAGCCAGCTCATCATCTCGTGGACGAGCTCGGCAGAGGGTGGCGCCGGGAGTGTTCCGTCGCCGTCGCGGTGGTCGATGATGGCCTCGAGCGCCCGGCGACGGACCTCGGCCTTGGCACCATCCTCCATGAACCCCTGGACCTCGTTGAGGAACAGGCCGACCGGGCGGAGCCGGTCGTCGTCGAGCCACGACCGGTCGCCGGTCAGGTGGACCATCGACAGGACGAGGGTCGGGACGCTGACGTCCTCGAGCGCAGCCGCGATCTCTTCGTCGGTGGCGGTGATCGGTTCGCCGGCGTGCGGTGAGGTGGTCATGGGGCGGACTCGTTCGTCGGTCGGTACTGGTCGTCGAGCGTTCGGATGCCCCAGTGGATCACGACCCAGGGCACGACCAGCCACAGCCCGTTGAGGAGCAGGAACTTGATCCACAGGTCGACGAAGCTGGCGGTGTCGACGTTGGGATACCCGTCGAGGATCTCGCTGCCGAAGTAGACAGCGGTCGAGTACAGGTGGACGACCGCGGTGGCCAGGAACGCCAGCGTCGCCCTGGGCGATCGGCCTCGACTCCGCCACCACAGCCACAGACCGGTCATCCCGATGACGCCGTTGGTGACCGACAGCAGTTCCATGGTGACGAGCGTCGGCTCGGAGGTGGCGTACCGGCCGTCGCCGCCGTCGATGTACATCCACCACAGGTACGCCCACGCCGAGTCGGGCGAGTCGACGATCCGGTCGTGGAGCGCGAGCCAGCCCAGTTCCCAGCTGAGGTGCGTGGTGTAGGTGATGCCGAACCAGACGAAGCACATCGACTGGATGCGGGCCGCCGTCGACCGTGCCGGACCCGTCCACCACGGGGTGGAGAGCAACGCCAGGATCATCACGAAGAACACGACGCTCGTGGCGTCGGCCGTGGCGCCCCGGTCGGTGTCGAATCCGAAGCGGGCGACGGCGCCCGCGGGGAGGGTGAGCGCCAGGACGCACACGAGCGCCAGCACCGCGGCCGGCGGACGTCGCAGCGGTGCCGGTCCGTCCGCGACGGTCGGCTCCTCGGCCCTCGTCGCTACGTCCATGGTGGTGGCCCCCGTGATCTGCCCGTGATCTGCCCGTGATCTGACGGTGTGTCAGGTGGCGAACCTACCGGAGCGTCACGCCTCGGATTCGTGGAGGGCGACGCTCGACGTGACCGAGGTCAAGAAGTCGAGGTCGACCTCGACACCGATGCCCGGCCCGGTCGGGACGCGGACGGTGCCGTCGGACTCGAGCACCGCTGGTCGGGTCACGATGTCGCGGTGCCAGTACCGGTCGGCGGCCGAGAGGTCACCCGGGAGGGTGAAGCCCGCGAGCGCGGCGAGCGCGAGGTTCGGCGCCCGCCCGATGCCGGTCTCGAGCATCCCGCCGTGCCAGACAGGGACCCCCGCGGCGAGGCAGTGGTCGTGGATGGCCTTGCCGGCGAGGTGGCCACCGACGCGCCCGGGCTTGATGTTGATCACCGACGTGGCACCGAGGCGGATGGCGTCGACGGCGACGGCTTCACTCACGATCGACTCGTCGAGACACACCGGCGTGTCGATCGCCGCGACGAGGTCGACGTTGTCCACGAGCATCTCCTCGGGGAAGGGCTGTTCGATCAGCAACAGACCGAACTCGTCGAGCGCGGCCAGCGGCGCGATGTCGTCGGGACGGTAGGCGGCGTTGGCGTCGACCTGGAGTCCGAACTCGTCGCCGAAGACGGCGCGCAGCGCACGGCACGGCTTCTGGTCCCAGCCCGGCTTGATCTTGATCTTGATCCGGGCGTAGCCCTCCTCGAGGTGGTCGCCGGCCGTCCGCACCAGGTCGTCGAGGGTCGGGAGGATGCCGATCGACACGCCGACGGGGACCCGGTCGACGGTGGCGCCGAGGTGGTCGGCGAGGGAGACGCCCGCCGCGCGCAGTTCGGCATCGAGGACTGCGGCTTCGACCGCGGCCTTGGCCATCCGGTGTCCCTGGACCTCGGCGAACGCGTCGGCGACGTCGGCGCCGTGGCGGACCCCTGCCCGGAAGAGCCGAGGGAGGAGGTGGTCCCTGGTGACGTCCTCGCAGGCCTCGGTGTACTCGCTCGAGTAGAGGGGTTGGGTGCCGGCGACGCACTCGCCCCACCCTTCGATCGGTCCGGCGGGACCGCTGGCCAGGACGCGGACGAGGAGGATGTCGCGGAACGTCCACGTCCCGAAGCTGGTCTGGAACGGGGTCACGAGCGGCAGCTCGATGCGCCGGAGCTCGACGGCATCGATCGTGATGCCGGCGTCGGGGAGTGTGGTCATCGTTCCTCCGGGGTGAAGACGTACCGGCCGTCGGCGTCGAGAGCGGTCGGCCGCCGTCCGGCATCGAACGCCTCCACCATGGCGGCCCGGACCTCGAGACGCCAGCGCAACGCTTCGTCCGGTCGGTCCGCCCGCAGGGCGACGATCCCTTCGGGGGTGGGCACGCCGGTCCTGTCGGCCGGGGGCGTGGGCAACGGGGCGTCGAGCGCCCGGACGGCCCGCTCGCTGGTGAGGTCCCAGCGGACCAGCAGCCGGTCGGAGGGCTGACCCCGGTTGATCTCGTCGTCCATCGCGCCGTAGAGGTCGACGAGGTAGCGGTCGCCCACCGCGCCGAGGTGGTGCAGGTTGAACCGGGCGTTCTCGCGCACCAGGGGGTCGAACGTCCACGAGACGTGTTCGATGCCGCGCTCGAGACACCACTCGCGCTGATGCCGTTTCAACGCTCGACCGATCCCACGACCCTGCGCCGACGGGACGACGGCGGCCAGGTGCGAGTGGAGGTGGATCCCGTCGTCCCGCACACCGACGAAGCCCGCACACATCCCGACGAGGTCGCCGTCGACGGCGGCGGTGGCCACGTACCACCCGGCGAACGTCTGGGCCCGGGCGATCGGCTGGCTGACCGGCGCAGCGCCCCAGACCCGCTCGGCGAGCGAGAGCGCGCGGTCCACTTCTTCGTCCGTGTGCGCCAACGCGATCTCGACCACGCCGTCCAGTGTGGCGGGCCGGATCAGGACGGTGCCGCGTTCTCCAACTCGACCAGCGCCTTCTCGATCCCGTCGGCGATCTGGAACGGGTCGGGCACCGACTCGGGACACGACATGAACCCGAAGTCGATGTTGTCGCGGTACGAGAACACGGTGATGTTCAGGCTCATGCCCATGAGGAGCGGCCCCATCGGATAGATCGCCTCGACCATCCCCCCGGCGATGTAGAGCGGGAACGGCGGCCCGGGCACGTTGGAGATGACGACGTTGCTGGCCGGTGGCGTGAACCGGGCCAGGTTGTTGCGCGTGTACATGCGGGCCGCGAGGGCGATGAGCCCCGGAGGAGTCGTCTCGGTGACCCCCATGATCTGGTGGACGGCCATCGCCTGGCGCATCTCCTTGGCCGCCTGCGTCGACGCGTGGATTGTCATCAGGCGGGCGACCGGGTCCTCGATGTCGGTGCCGAGCGAGCAGGTCAGCGAACCGACCTTGTTGCCGACCTCGTCGTCACCCTCGACGCGCATCGACACCGGGACCTGCGCGGTCAGCGGGACCTCGGGCAGGTCGCCGATCTCGATGAGGTAGTCGCGCATCGCGGTCGAACACAGCGCGAGCACGATGTCGTTCATCTTCACGTCGTAGGCCTTCTTCACGGCCTTGACCCGCTCGAGGCTGACGCTGGCGTTGGCGAAGGAGCGGTGCGGCGTCGGATCGACGTTGAGCGTCGTCCGCGGGGCCTGGAGCGGCAGCGTGACGGCGGTGCCGTTCGCCATCGGGATGGCCACGGCCGCCTGCTGGATCGACTGCCGGGCGAACCGTGCGACCCGGAACGGTGTGCGGATCGCGGTGTTCAGCGCGCCCCGGGCCAGCAACTCGATCGGGCTCGGGACCTGCTGACCGGCCAGCGAGTCCTTGACCTCGGGGTTGGCCGGGCGTGGCTCCGGCGTGAGGTCGAGCAGGACCTCGGCCAGGCCGGCACCGGACATCCCGTCGATCAGCGAGTGGTGCATCTTCTGGAGCAGCGCGATCCGTCCACCCTCGAGTCCCTCGATGACCCACGCCTCCCACAGCGGCTTCTGGCGGTTGAGCTTGTAGCTCGTGAGCCGTCCGACCAGCTCCCCCAACTCGTGGGCATCGCCGGGTTGGGGGACGGCGATACGCCGCACGTGGTAGTCGACGTCGAGGTGCTCGTCCTCGGTCCATCCGGGACGGTCGAGGCCGAGCGGGACGTCGACGAGCTTGTAGCGCAGTTGGGGCACCTCGGGGATGCGTGAGACCAGGACGTCGCGGAACCGGTCGAAGTCCCAACCGTCCTCGTGGGTACTGGGGTCGATGATGATCAACCCCGAGATGTGCATGTGCCAGTTCGGCGTCTCGCCGTACAGGAACGCTGCGTCCTGGCCGCTCATCTGTCGCATCGTTGTTCCCCCAGTCCTCGGTGGGGCGACGGTACTTCGTCGGACGGGTCCGCCGGTCCGCAGCGTCGTAGTGTGGGACCACGGACTCGATCACGATGTCGCTGGGCGGTGGAGCGCAGTGAACGATCGCCGTCCACCCTACGAAGACCCGGTCGCACCCGGCGGGCTGTTGTACGAGCTGCTCGAGCGATCGCCGGACCTCGTCTACCGCCTGCGTTTCACGCCGACCCGGGGGTTCGAGTACCTCAGCGCTTCGGTGTTGCGCCTCACCGGCTACACCCGCGAAGAGTTGTACGCCGACCCCGACCTGATGTTCGACATGATCGTCCCGGACGATCGACCGCGGGTCGACTCGATCATCAGCGCGGGCCGCGCCGACGACGTCGAGTCCGTCGTGGTGTCGTGGCGTCACAAGGACGGTCGGGTGATCTCGACCGAGCAGTGCAGCGTCCCCATCTTCGGCGAGGACGGCTCCGTCGTCGCGATCGAGGGGATCGCACGCGACGTCACCGCCCGCCTCGTCGTCGAACGACAACTGCGCGAGCGTGACCGGGAACTCGACGAGACGCAGGCACTGGCCCACCTGGGTTCGTGGACCTGGGACCTGCGGACCGACGTCGTGCACATGTCCGCAGAACTCAAGCGGATGTTGGGCGTCGACGAACCGTTGCCGGGTCAGACCGCGGCCGAGATCGTCGCCCGCCTACACCCCGACGATCGTCCCCGGGTGGAGCGCGAACTCCGAGCGGTGATCGCGTCGGGTGGTTCGTACACGCTCCCGATGCGCATCCTCGTCGACGGGGAGATGCGGTGGATGATCGGGCGGGGGATGACCGTCCAGGACGAGAGGGGCAGGTCCGTCCGCGTGTTCGGGACGGTGGTCGACGAGACCGAGCGCCGGTTGGCGCAGGAGGAGCTGGCGGCGAGCCATCGTCGGTTCCGGGTGACGATGGACTCGGCACCGGACGCGGTCATCAGCGTCGACCGTGAAGGGCACATCGTGTTCGTCAACGACCGGATCGAGGAGCTGTTCGGCTTCGCCCGCGACGAGCTGATGGGCCACTCGGCCGACGTCTTGTTCCGGGGCGACGATCGGGGCGTGCTCACCGGCGAGGCGGGGCCGGACCAGGAGCTGGTGGCCCGACGCAAGGACGGGACCGAGTTCCCGGTCGACGTCAGCTCGAGCTCCATCGACGTCGGCGCCGGACCCGAGACCACGGTCTTCATGCACGACGCGACCTACCGTCGGCGAGCGGAGGAGGTCGCCCGCCGACTCCGCGACGCGGAGGCGCGGCGCGGGCAGGCGCTCGAGATCAACGACCGGGTGATGCAGGGGGTCGCCGCGGCCGCCTATGCGCTCGAATCCGGGGACACCGCCGTGGCGACCCGGGCCGTGGCCGGAGCACTGGAGGCACTGCGCGGCCTGGTGGGTGATCTGCTCGTGGAGCAGAGCGGGACCGCGCCCCTCGTGCCGGGTGATCTGGTCCGGGCTGTGCCTGCGGCACTGGGCGCCGATCTGGGCGCCCCGGAAGCGCCGTCACCGTGGCGGGCGACGGTGACCGAC
>JBFIHN010000168.1:0-7346 GCA_041601775.1 Acidimicrobiales bacterium | reverse complement strand
GTACGATCGGTGCGTGTCGACGTATGCGGTGAAGGAGACGTTCCGCACCCTCCAGGGTGAGGGGCGACACGCCGGTCGGGTGGCGGTGTTCCTGCGGTTCTCGCGCTGCAATCTGTGGTCCGGGCACGAGAAGGACCGGGCGACGGCCATCTGCCGGTTCTGCGACACCGAGTTCGTCGGGACCGACGGCGACGGTGGCGGCGTCTTCCGGGGTGCCGAGGCGTTGGCCGACCACGTGGCCACGACGTGGGGGAGCGGCACCGAGCACCGCTTCGTCGTGTGCACCGGGGGCGAGCCGGCCCTGCAGTTGGACGATGCCCTGCTCGACGCGCTGCACGACCGAGGGTTCGAGGTGGCGATCGAGACCAACGGCACCCTGGCGTTGCCGTCCGGCATCGACTGGGTGTGCATGAGCCCCAAGGCCGGAACCGAGGTCGTGGTGACCGTCGGTGACGAGTGCAAGGTCGTGTTCCCGCAGGCGGGGCTCGACCCGACCGACTTCGAGGCGATGGACTTCGACCACTTCCTCGTGTCGCCGATGGACGGCCCGGATCGGGCGGCTGCCACCGCCGCGGCGATCGAGTACTGCCTCGCACACCCGCGATGGCGGCTCAGCGTGCAGACCCACAAGGTCCTCGGGATCCCCTAGACGGGCCGGGCCGACGTCACTGCGGATCGCGTGGCACCGGCCCGCGGACGAGCGCGTACCGTCTGACGGGTGAGCGACGCCCCCGCCAAGCGCCAGTACCGCCAGTCCCGGTTCACCCGCCCCGCCGGCGCGTGCGAGATCATCCTCGTCCGTCACGGCGAGTCGCAGCCTGCGGACCCCGACAATCCCTTCCCCATCGTCGACGGCCACGGCGATCCGCCCTTGCACGTGCCCGACGGTGTCGACCAGGCCGAGCGAGCCTGTCGGCGGCTGATCGAGTCGGACGAGGAGTGGGCCGCGGTCTACGTGACGACGCTCCAGCGCACCCGGCAGACCGCGGCGGTCCTGGTCGACCACCTCGGCATCGAACCGATCGTCGAACCCGACCTGCGTGAGGTGCACCTCGGTGACTGGGAGGGCGGCGAGTTCCGCAAGCGTGTGGCCGAGCTCGACCCGGTGATCGTCGAGATGGGCAAGCAGCAGCGGTGGGACGTGGTGCCCGGCGCCGAGAAGGGCGAGGTGTTCGCCGAGCGTGTCCGACGTGGCATCGAGCGGATCGCCGCCGCCCACCCGGACCAGACCGTGGCGGTGTTCACCCACGGCGGGGTCATCGGTCAGATCATCAGCGAGGCCACCGGCGCCAACGGTTTCGCGTTCACCGGGTCGGACAACTGCGGCATCAGCCACATCGTCGTGACCGGCGACCGCTGGGTCGTCCGGGCATGGAACGACACCGGCCATCTCGCGAACCGGTTCACCAACGAGCCGGAAGAGCCGTTGATCTGAGGATGGTGATCTGATGGAGATCAGCAAGACCTTCGGCTTCGAGTCGGCGCACTCGCTCCCCAACGTGCCCGAGGGCCACAAGTGCGCCCGGGTGCACGGTCACAGCTTCCGGTGCGTGGTCCGGGTCGAGGGTCCGGTCGGTGACGACACGGGGTGGGTCATGGACTTCGCCGACCTGAAGGTTGCCGTCCAGCCGACCATCGACGCGCTCGACCACCGCTACCTGAACGACATCGAGGGACTCGAGAACCCGACGAGCGAGGTGGTCGCCCGGTGGATCTGGGGTCGCATCGCCGACGCGCTCCCCGGCCTCGTGGCCATCGAGGTGCACGAGACCTGCACCAGTGCCTGCACCTATCGGGGAGACTGAACGCCATGAGCGACGACCTCACGCTTCTCGGCCGCGAGCACAACGGTCCGGTCGACCACGTCGAGACGTTCCCGGCGCCCGAGGGCTGTACCCGCGTGGTGTTCACGACCGACGAGGTCGCCTCGCTGTGCCCGGTGACCGCGCAGCCCGACGTGTCGTCGGTCCGCATCGACTACGTGCCCGACGAGCGGTGCATCGAGTCGAAGTCGCTGAAGCTCTACCTCTGGGGATTCCGGGACCGCCACGTCTTCGCCGAGGCGCTGGCGGTCGAGATCGCCGACGAGGTGTGGAACACCGCGGCGCCGCGCTCGGTCGACGTGGTGGTCACGCAGCACGTGCGCGGTGGGATCGTCACCGAGACCCACTCGTCCCACCCCCGCTGAGGAGACCGCTCGCGGCCGACGAACGACTCAGGCGAGCATGGCGTCGTCGACGCTGATGCAGGTGCCGTTGATGCGGTCGGCCTCGTCGGAGCCGAGGAAGACGAACGTGCCGGCCAGGTCGCGTGCCGACAGCGCGCCGTCGAAGGACATGATCCGCTCGACGAGCGAGAAGTCGCCGCCTTCGGGCATGTCGAAGTCGTCGATCATCGGGGTCTTCACGCCGGCAGGGGCGACGCAGTTGCAGCGGATGCCCTGACGGCCGTATTCGACGGCGATGGCCTTGGTGAAGCCGAGGACCCCGGACTTCGAGGCGCCGTAGGCGGACGCCCAGGCCGACGCACGGAAGGCCGCGCTCGACGTCGTGTTGACGATGGAGCCACCGCCCTGTTCCAGGAACACCCGAAGGGCGGCGCGGGTCATCTTGAAGGTGCCGCCGAGGTTGACGTCGACGACGAGGTCCCACTCCTCGTCGGTGACCTCATGCGTGCTCTTGAACCGCAGGATCCCGGCGATGTTGCACAGGACGTCGAGACGGCCGAACCGTTCGACGGTCGCCGCGACGGCGGCGTCGGCCGAGGCACCGTCGGTCACGTTGCAGGCGACGCCGACGGCCTTGTCGCCCAACTCGGCGGCGACCGCGTCGACCGCCGCCTGGTCGAGGTCGGCGATCACGACCGATGCTCCGGCCTCGACGTACATCTTCGCCGTGGCGTTCCCGATGCCGGATGCTGCGCCGGTGATGAGTGCGACCTTGCCGTCGAGAGAGAACATCGCACGAAACTAGAACGCGTTCTACTCCCGGCGCCACTGCGCCGGATCTGTCGCAGCGTTACGGTTCGGTCGATGGTCCGTTCTCGTCGCGTCCTCGTCGCACCGTTCCTCGCCGGGCTCCTCCTCGTGTCGGCGTGTACCTCCGACGAGGCCGGCTCTGCCGCGACCACGACGGTCGGTTCGGCGACGCCGTCCGACGACACGACCACGACCGAGGCGACGGTCGAGGCGCTCGACACGTCGGCGCTCGGCCCGTACGCCGTGGGTCGTCGCACCGTGACCATCACCGATCCGGATCGCGAAGGGCGGGCCCTCACCACCGACATCTGGTACCCGACCGACGTGCGTGACGGCGACTCGACCACGTACTCGTTCGCTCCCGGCATCGAGTACGACTCCGATGTCGCCATCGACGCGCCCGCCGTCTCTGGCGACGGGCCCTTCCCCCTGGTCGTCTACAGCCACGGCAGCGGTGGACTGCGCTACGTGGCGTCGTACTTCACCGAGACGCTCGCCTCGCACGGTGTCGTCGTGGTCGCTCCCGACCATGCCGGCAACACCACCCTCGATTCGTTCGTCGGAACGGCCGACGAGGCCGACGTCATCGCTCGGAACCGGCCACTCGACGTGTCGGTCGTGATCTCCGCCATGCTCGACGGGTCTGCCGACGCCGAGATCACCGGTGTGCTCGCCGCCGAACGCATCGGCGTGACCGGCCACTCCTTCGGCGGCTACACGTCGCTCGCGAACGGCGGCGGTGTCGAGGCGCTGGCGATCCCCGCCGACGACCGGGTCGACGCGGTGATCGCGTTCGCTCCCGCGGTGCGCGGGCTCAGCGACGACGACCTGGCTGCCGTCGACGTCGCCACGATGGTGGTGAGCGGAACGCTGGACGAGGCGACGCCGATCGATCCCAACACCGAGCGCGTCGCCGACAACGTGCGCGGACGTCCGTTCTACCGGGTCGACCTCGAGGGGGCGACGCACCAGTCGTTCACCGACGTCTGCGACTACACGGTGCTGCTCCGAGAACTCCCCGACATCGGCGACGAGCTCATCGCGTTCGTCGACGAGTTCGCCGAGAACACCTGCGACCCCGACGTGCTCGACGTCGGCGAGGCGCACCGGCTGATCAACCAGTACGCGATCGCGTTCCTGCTGGCCGAGCTGACGGGGTCGTCCGCGGCGCAGGCCGTGCTCGACGCCGAGGACATGCCCGACACGGTCTCCTTCACCGCTCGCTGAGAGGGCCGTTCTCGACGTCGTGGGCGTCGGCCCCCGACGCTTCGGACGTCGAGTTCAGGCGCGTCGCCGCCGCTTGTGGCGACGCCGAACCTCTAGCGGGTGGCGACGACCACGGCGTTGTGGGCCTCGCCGCCGGTGTGGGGGTTGGGGAACGGCACGTCGTGGACGGCGCAGTTCCCGAACACGGTCTCGACCGCGGCGACGAAGGCAGCGTCCGGGGTGTCGTCGGACCACAGGGCGAACACGCCGGCCGGGTGCAGGCGGTCGTGCAGCTTCTGGAGCCCGTCGACCTCGTAGAACGGGGCGTGGCTGGGATGCAGGACGTGACGGGGCGTGTGGTCGACGTCGAGCAGCACGGCGTGCACGAGTTCGGGCGCGTCGGGACCGAACGGGGCGCCGTCGGCGACCATGGCGAAGAAGTCCCCTTCGACGAGATGACAACGCGCATCGTCGACCAGGGCGGGTGACAGCCCCAGGACGCCCTCGCGGTGCCAGCGGATGACGTCGGGGAGTGCGTCGACGACGTGGACCGACCGGACGCGGGCATCGCCGAGTGCGGCGCCGGCGGTGTAGCCCAGGCCGAGGCCACCGACGACGACGTCGAGCGCGTCGCCGTCGCAGGCGGCGAGGCCGAGGTCGGCGAGCGCGATCTCGGCCACGGTGAACAGACTCGACATCAGGTGCTCGTCGCCGAGGATGACCTCGTAGACCTCGACGTCGATCGTCGGGATCACCCGCCGGCGGAGGCTGATGTCGCCCATCGGTGTGGGACGCCGGTCGATCTCCTGGAACATGGATCGAGTCTGGCAGCGGCCGACCTCAGACCATCAGGTCCCGTCGGTCGAATCCGCGGAGCCCGACGACCAGCGCCACGGCCGCGACCGTGGCGAGCTTGGCGAGCCCACCCATGTCGAGCCCCTGCGACAGTGGGTCGCCGCCGAGGTACCAGGAGAACGGCGAGACCGCGGTCATCCAGTCGGCACCGGTCCCGGCACCGATGGCGTCGAGCATGAACGACCCGACGGCGACGAGCGCGCCGGCCCCCGCGGCGATGGAGCGTCGCCCGGTGACGGCGCCTGCGGCGTACGCGATGGTGGCCACCATGCCGGCGAGCAGGAGCAGGCCGACGACCCCGGCCGCGATGTTGCCGATGCCGACGTCCATGTCGAGCGGTGTGCGCATCACGACCGTGACCACGCCGACGACGGCGGCGAGCACGGCCAGCAGCGCCCAGAGCGCGGCCAGGCGGCCGAGGTAGGTCCGGGAGCGGGCGATCGGCGCGGTCAGTTCGAGTTCGAGCTCGCCGGACTCCTCGGAACCGGCGAGGAGCGCGCCCCCCTTCATGGTGGCGAACACCAGGAGCAGTGCTGGCGCGAGCAGGCCGTAGACGGTCGAGGAGAGGTACCCGGACGCAGTGGCGATCTGGTCGTAGCCCAGCGCCTCGACCATCCCGTCGGGCAGGTTGTCGATCATCCCGGACGTGTCGATGCCGCGCATCGACGGCCAGAACGCGATGTACAGGAGGCTGACCGCGCCCACGGCGACCGACCACGCCGCCAGCGAACGCGTCTGTTGCGCGACCGTCCACCGGACGACCGGCCCGGCATCGGCCACGCCGGCCTCGTCAGCGAGCATGGGTCCGCGCCTCCCGCTCGGGGTCGGGGGGGAGGCGGTAGTGGTCGAGGAACAGGTGCTCGAGCTCGCGGTCCTGGGCCGACCACGCCACGACGCGGTGCGCCGCCGCGAGCTTCAACAACGCATCGGGACAGCCGTGCAGGCGACACGTCAGCGTCGCGCCGTCGACCCGGACCTCCTCGACGCCGTCGACCGAGCGGAACTCGGTGGGGTCGATCGGCGCGGCGAAGGTCAACGCCACGTCCTGGCCGGCGCGGCGCCGGAGGACGTCGACGTCGTCGACGTCGACGATGCGCCCGGAGCGGATGATGGCCACCGGTCCGGCGACGTCCTCGACCTCGGAGAGGACATGGCTCGAGAGCAGGACGGTCGCCCCGGCACCGTTTGCCTCACGGACGCAGTCGAGGAACTCGCGTTGGAGGAGCGGGTCGAGTCCGCTGGTCGGTTCGTCGAGCACCAGGAGGTCGGGGTCGTGCATCAACACCTGTACGACGCCGATCTTCTGCTTGTTGCCCTTCGAGAGACCACGGATCGCCCGGGTGAGGTCGAGCCCGAACCGATCGGCCAGGGGTCGGATCCGATCGTGGCCGCGCCCCCGGAGCCGGGCCAGGTGGTCGAGGAGTTCGCCGGCCGTGCGTCGGCCGTCGGTGACCAACTCGCCCGGCAGGTACCCGATCCGAGCGCGCAGCGCGGGTCCGCCGTCGACGGGCGTCTGCCCGAACACCCGTGCCGTGCCCGCGGTCGGGCGCAGGAGGTCGAGGAGGACGCGGATGGTCGTCGACTTGCCGGAGCCGTTGGGGCCGAGGAAACCGAACACGTCTCCCCGGCGTACCTCGAGGTCGACGCCGTCGAGGGCGCGGAACGAGCCGTAGTCCTTGACGAGTCCCTCGATCTCGATCGCGAGTTCGTCGGTCACCGTGGGTCAGCGGCCCAGCAGCGCTCGGAGTTCTTCGACGGCGACCTCGGGGTCCTCGACGAGGATCGCGGCCATGCCCACGCCGCGAGCACCGCCGCAGTTCCCCGGGAAGTCGTCCAGCATGACCGCCCGCTCCGGGGCGACGCCGCCGAGGCGATCGAGGGCCAACCGATAGATCAGCGGGTTGGGCTTGCGCATGCCGACCTCGGAGCTGTCGACGACGTCGTCGAAGATCTCGTCGAGCGGGAGCATGGGTCGCCACGAGTCCCGGCCCTCGGCGATGTTGTTGGTGAGCAACGAGGTCTTGTAACCATCGGCGCGCAACGACCGGGCGGCGTCGACCATCACGTCGTAGACCTCGAGTTCGCCGAGCATCGACGCCATGAATCCCAGGTCGAGACCCAGGCCGTCGGCCTCCGCGCGTGACATCGTGTCGGTGATCCAGTCCATGATCCCGATCTCGCCACGCTCGGCCTTGTGCCAGGCATGGTCGGTGTCCTCGGCGTAGGGGCCGAGGAGGTACTCGATGAACGCGTCCTCGTCCATGTCGTGGTCGGCTGCCGCCGCGCCGATGGCGGTGAACGCAGAGCT
>JBFIHN010000167.1:0-7379 GCA_041601775.1 Acidimicrobiales bacterium | reverse complement strand
TGCGACGTCCACCATCTCCACGAACGTGCGGAGGGCGGACCGACCGCTGTCAGCAACGGTGTGTTGTTGTGCCGCTTCCACCATCGACTTCTGCATCAGTATCGGTGGAGACTGTCCATCGACGCCGAGACCGGTGCGTGGGTCGCGATCGATCCGCATGGGGTCGTGTGGAAGGGCAGACCCGCTCGTTCTGTGGCCGCGTGACGGCCTGGTGACCCGACCCGGAGCACGGTCGGGTCATCGACGCGCTCAGGAGCCCATTACCAGCGCCGAACCGGCGAAGTGCGCACCACGTCGACACCGAAGAACGGCACACCTCCTGCGCCCCCGACGCTGGGTAGATCAACCTGCGTGTCAACGTTCGGTCGGGATCGCCGCGGGCGGGACTCCCCAGCTCGGGGGCCCGTCCAGAACAGGATCGACAGGGAGTGGAACGGGCGGATAGCCCCAGGTGGGGGCGTGCTCGAGCGGGTGGTCGTCGGTCGCCTCCGGCGCTGACGACGCGGCCGCGGATCCGCCGGTCATCGCTGCCAGGAGCAGCAGTGCGAAGAGGGCTCGATGGCGTCGGATGGCTGGTCGTGGGGGCTGGGTTGAGGGCATGGGTCTTCCTCCGTCTCGTTGGCGTCCCGTCTCTCGGGGCTCGGGATCGATCGTCGATCGGCTGCGTTGCGGACCCGCGGGGGGAACGCGGTGATCACCCGGAGGGCGACGTGGCATGATCTGGTCGTCGACCGGGGAGTGCGGAGATGCAGTTCCGGACGTTGGGCCCCCTCGAAGTGGTGGGCGAACGTGGACCGATCGAGATCGAGGGCCCGATCCGTCGTCGGCTCCTGTGCCGGCTGCTGCTCTCCATCGGGCGGCCGGTGTCCCTCGAGGCGCTCGAGCGTGCCGGCTGGGGCGACGAGCCCCCGCGGAGCGCGAGACGGACGGTGCAATCGCACCTGTCCCGTCTCCGGGCCCAGGGCATCCCCGTCGTCCGTGACGGTGACGGCTACCGGCTCGATGCGCCCTCCGACGCGGTCGACGCCCATCGGTTCCGCAGTTCGTGTGGCGGCGGCGCGCTCACGGTTCGCACAGTGGCGGAGCTCCGGGAAGCGCTCGGGTGGTGGCGGGGCGACGCCTGGACCGACCTCGACGGGACCGCACGAGCCGAGGATCAGACCAGGCTGCGCGAGCTGCGCTCCGCCGTCGAGGAGCGCCTGGTCTTCTGCGACCTCGCCGCTGGCCGCCTCGCTGCCGTCGTCGCCGAGACCGAGCGGTTGGTCGGCGAGGACCCGCGGCGCGAGACCCGATGGGCCCTGTGGGCCGCCGGCCTGGCCGCCGGGCAGCGGCGAGCCGACGCGCTGGTGGTGCTGCACGACGCTCGTGCGCAGCTCGCTTCCGCCGGGCTGACGCCCGGGCCGGTGCTGGCGGCGCTCGAAGCCGAGGTGCTGGGCGACGGCGACGTTGCCGCGCTCGTGGACGTGCTGGCCGGGACGCTCGGCCCGCCGCCGGCCCCGACCACCTCCCTCACACCGACGGGGCGCCAGCCCACGGGGACGGTCACGTTCCTGTTCACCGACGTCGAGGGATCGACCCGGATGTGGGCAGCCCACAGCGACGCGATGGACACGGCGCTGGAGCGACACGACGAGATCGTCCGTTCATCGGTCGCCGAGCACGACGGGTACGTGTTCGCGACGGCCGGCGACTCGTTCGCCGTGGCCTTCGCCCTCGCCACCGAGGCGGTCGCTGCGGCCGTCGACATCCAGGACCGACTCCGTCGGGAGGACTGGCCCGACCCTGTCGTGATCCGCGTGCGGATGGGGCTGCACACCGGAACCGCCAGCATGCGAGAGGGGGACTACTTCGGTCCGGACGTGAACATCGCGGCCCGCATCGAGCAGGCCGCGCACGGGGGCCAGATCCTCGCTTCGGCGGCCACGACCGCGCTCGCGGGCGACGCCCGAGCGCGGAGCTCGCTGGGCGAGCACCGGCTCCAGGACATCGATGGCGCCCACGAGATCGTGCAGATCGGCGAGGGAGCATTCCCGCCGATCCGGACCACGCCGCGACCGGCGCTCGACCTGCCGGGCGCCACGACGGACCTCGTCGGCCGCGACGACGAGCTCGAGGAGCTCCGACAGCTCCTGGAGACCGCACGGGTCGTGACGGTGAGCGGACCGGGCGGCATCGGGAAGACGTCACTCGCCCGCACGATCGCCGAAGGGTTCGCCGCGTCGGGCGATGTCGAGGTGTGGTGGTGCGACCTCGTCCCGACCCATCGGTCCGAGGTCCTCGGCGCCATCTCCCGTGCGGTCGGCATCGCGTCCCACGTGGAGGATCCGCCCACGCTCGTGCGCGGTCTCGCCGGTCGCCCTCCGACCGTGCTCGTCCTCGACAACTGCGAGCACGTCGTCTCCGATGTTCGACCCGTCGTCGACGCGCTCGTCGCCGGCACCGAGGTCCAGGTCATCGCCACGAGCCGGGCGCCACTCGAGGTGGCGCAGGAACAGGTGCACGTCGTCCCGCCGATCCGGGAGAGCGGGGCGGCCGTGACGATCTTCGAGCGCGCGAGTCGTGCGGTCGGCGGCGCGCCGGATCCCGACGAGCGCGAGTTGCGCCGGGTGTTGTGCGACCGCGTCGACCGGATCCCGCTGGCCATCGAGCTCGTGGCTGCACGCACGCGATCGGTGTCGCTCGCCGACCTCGCCGAGCGGCTCGACCGCATCGTGCTCGGACCGGGCCGACGTGACCGGACCGACCGACACGCCACGATGACCGCCGCCATCGCGTGGTCCGTCGACCTGCTCGGTGGCGAGGTCGCGGCCGGCCTCGGCGCGCTGTCGGTGTTCGAGGGTGGCTTCGACCTGGCGGCGGCGGAGGCCGTCCTCGGTGACGAGGTGGACGCGTTGGACCTGCTCGACGCACTCGTCGCGCACAGCCTCGTCACGGTGGATCGGCCCGGTTCCGGCCACGCGCGCTACCGACTGCTCGAGCCGATCCGCCAGTTCGCGGCTCACCACCTCCTCGACGACCCCGACCCCGTCCGCGACCGGCACCTCGATCACTACCTCGGCCGGCTCGAGGCGGCATACGCCACGCTCGCGACCGAGAGCTGCATGCCCCTCGTCCGGCTGATCGACCTCGACATGGGCAACCTCGGTGCCGTGCACCGATGGGCGTTGGCCTCGGGGCGGATCGACGACGACCTGCGGCTGTATCGCCCGCTGCTCTGCAGCTTCCTGCAGGACCGGCTCGAGCCGTTCCGCTGGGCGATGGAAACCGTCCATCTCGACGGGATCGACGCCCATGACGGATGGGGCGTCGTCCTGGTGGCCGGGTTGACGTACCAGACGGTGATCCGGGGCGACCTCGCCGAGCAGGCCAGACTCGCGGAGCGCGTGCCGGATGTGTCGAGTGACGATGCAGGCATCGATCTGGTGCTGTTGGCGCAGGCCGGGGCCGAAGGTGATCGGAACCTGACACCGCCCGACGCCGAGGCGGGACGGGCGCTCTACGAACGAGCCGACCGGGGAGATGTCTTCGTGCGCTTCCTGCGGTACTTCTACGCCTCCACCTTCCGCGTGCAGGCCGCACGAGCCGACGGCGGCGACGTGCTGGCCGCGTCCAGGTCGGCGCTCGCCGAGCTCGACGAGGGGCTGGGTTGGTCGGCGAGGATCGGGGCCCGCAACTTCGAGGCGGCGATCCTCGAGCTCAGCGGGCAGTACCTGTTGGAGGTCGATCCGCAGCAGGCGTTCGGGGTCGCACGCGAGGCGGAGGCGCTCGCCCGGTCGCTCGGACTGGCCTACAACGCAGACATGGCCAGTCTCCACCAGGTGAAGGCGGCGTGGCTCGGCGTGGACATCGGCGAGCCGCTCGAGCTGCGGTTGGCCGAGGTGCTCGACTCGGCCGTGCGCTCGCAGCAGTCGGACCGGGTCACCATGGCCCTCCCCGCGGCGGGACTCATCCTGGCCGAAGCCGGTCGTCACGAGGCGGCGGCGCTGTGCGGCCGTCAACCGCCACACGGTCATCCCCGGGCGGAGCTCGACCTCGAGGACACCCCCGGCGTGCGAGCGGCGCGCGAGCAGGCCGAGCGTCTGGACGTCTTCGAGATCGGTCGCCGCGTGCGGGACGCCCTCCGAGATCTCCATGCCGACAACTGAACTCGGCCACCCAACCGCTTCCGTCGATGAGGGTCAGCGGGTCCGAACGCATCTCCGCTGGGACCGCCAGCCCCACCCCACCACCGCCCGGGCCAGTCGACTGCGAACGGTGTAGTCAGGCCGTGAGCACCAGAGGCTGCCCCGCAGTGACGACCATCGTGTGCTCGACCTGCGCAGCCAGCGATCCGTCGGGAGTGCGCAAGGTCCAGCCGTCCGAGTCCTCCACCACCCACGGCGCGCCGGTGCACAGGAACGGCTCGATCGCGATGACCAGTCCCTCCCAGAGACGGGTGGAGTCCGTTCGATCCTCGATCCCTGGCACGGTCGGCGGTTCGTGGATCGACCGTCCGACGCCGTGACCAGTGAGCATGCCGATCACACCGAAGCCGTGCTTGTGCGCTCGGCGCTCGACCGCCCGGCCGATGTGCCGCAGTGGTCGTCCGGCGACCGCTGCCGCCATGGCATCCGCCTGCGCGGCTCGCGTGGCCTCGACGAGATCGGACACCGCAGGGGCTGCGTCGCCAACGGCGTGGCTTGCGCCGGTGTCGGCCCAGTAACCGTCGAGTTCTGCCGAGACGTCGACGTTGACGATGTCGCCCGAGCGGAGAACGTCCTGATCGGACGGCACGCCGTGTGCGACAGCGTCGTTCACGCTGATGCAGGTCCAGCCTGGGAACCCGTACGCGAGACGAGGTGCGCTCCTCGCGCCGTGCGAGCGCAGGATCGTGCGACCGATGGCGTCGAGCTCGGCGGTGGAGACACCAGGCACGGCAGCATCGAGCATCGCGTCGCGTGCTTCGGCCACGGCGCGCCCGGCACGTTCCAGGCCTCGGAGATCGTCATCGTCGTCGATCGTCATGGGTGAACTGTACGCGGGCGTCTGGCGTCGGACACCCAGGCGCACGCACACCCTCGCTCACAACTGGCGACCGGCCGAGGACTCCGCCGGTCACGCCTGGCGGCGGAGTGCGATGCCAGCGCCGACGTGGGTGAAGATCGCTGCCACGGCGACCGCGATCACGGCGCCGAACGCGAATGCACCTGCGGCATCGGACGCATCGTTCACGATCATCCGGACGAGTCCGACCACGATCGTCGGCAGCACGAACAGCGCCGCGGCCTTCATCGGAGCCCGAGGAAGAATCCACCCGGCAACGAGCGCGGCGACGCACAGGACCACCGCCCCGGCCACGTCGGGCAGGAACGGCACGAGAAGGCCGCCGGCAAGGCCAACTCCGATGGGACCCCAGCGTTCGTCCACCCCAGCAGAGTGCCGGTGGACCGCCGCTGTGTCCAGACCATCTGCAGGATCGGGATGGTCGGGCGCGTGCACGTCGGCGGGCGACCCGCTGCGTACCGGGATGGAGCGGGTGCCTGCCTGTCGTTGCGTACGGTGCCGGCCATGGACCCGTGGCAGATCACCCTCGACGCCCGCCGGTCGCTGGTCGCGACGTTCGAGGGGGTCGAGGGCGACCAGTGGGAGGTCGAGTCCCTCTGCGATGGGTGGACGATCCGACAGGTGCTTGCGCATCTGATCCTCGCGGCGCGCCCGCCGGCGAGGAGGTACGTGGCAGCGCTGCTCAAGGCGCGGGGCGACTTCGACCGCGCGAACCATCGGCTCGCGGTCACCGACGGTCGTCGTCCGCCGGCCGAGTTGGTGTCCGAGTACCGAGCGGTGGTCAAGCACCGGTTCTCACCCCCGGGATGGCCTGAGGCGGCGCCTCTCGGCGACGTGCTGCTGCACAGCCTGGACGTGCGCATCCCGCTCGGCGTCGAGGTCGCCGTTCCGCCCGAGTACTACGAGCCCGTACTCGATCTGCTGTTCACGCGGATCGGTCGCTCCTTCGCGAGCGCTGGCCGACCCCCGGTTCGCTGGGTGGCAGAGGACCATCCCTGGTCGCACGCCGACGGACCCGAGGTCCGAGGGACGATGGAGGACCTGGCGTTGACGGCAGCAGGCCGGCGCGCCCGGATCGGAGCGTTGCAGGGCGATGGTGTCGCAGCACTCCAGGCCTGGGGTCGCCAGTAGGGCCCGGCGTCCATCAACTCCGCTGGTCGATCCACCCGCCGATCAGGTCGGCGACGTCGTCACGGCCACCGGTCTCGAAGTAGTGCTCGCCCGGGAGGAACTCGAGCGTCTTGTCGACCGACGCCAGCGCGTCGTGGACGGCGTGCGCGTCCGACGGGAACACGCCCTTGTCGGCGGTCGACTGGACGACCAGCGCCGGCACGTCGATCCGGCCGAGGTGCGGCGCGCCGACGCACGACGACTCGCGCAGGCTCCACATCGAGAGCCAGGAGCGGAGCGTGCACGTCGCTGCGAGGCCGAACGGTGTGCGGTTGGCGCGGGCGGCATCGCCGCCGTAGCAACCGACGTCGCGGTCGGACGGGTCGATGGTCAGGTCGACGAACCGCGGGTCGGCCCAGGTCCGGTGGACGTTGAAGACACGGTCCCAGGTGCCGGCAGCAGACAGCCGGGCCAGTTCGTCGACGGCCCACTCGGTGATCCGGTGGTTCCTCGACTCCTGGGCGGTGCGGTAGCGCTCGACGAACTCGACGTCGAGGGGGACGTCACGCCCGGGGGCGAAGAGGTCGAGATCGGCGTCGATCGACAGAGGATCGGCCTCGTCGACGACCGACGGGTCGAGCCACGCGGTGAGCACGTCGGGTCGCCCCGGATGTGCGTTCAACGACACGTAGAGGTCGGCAGCCGGGAGGTCGAGGACCGCGTCGGGCAGGGTGAGGTCGCGGGCCGGACGGATCGACGGGTCGGATGCCTGGGACTGGTAGGCGCCCATCAGCGAGCCACCGCCGGAGTTGCCGAGGAGCACGACGGTGTCGACAGCGGCCTCGTCGCGCAGCCACCGGACACCGGCCGCGATGTCGACGAGCGCATGCTCGAGGAGGAAGTAGGCGTCCTGACCCCGGTAACGCGTGTTCCAGCCGAGGAAGCCGATGCCACGCTCGGCGAGGTGCGGCGCGAGGTAGTGCTCGCTGAAATCGACGCTGTAATGCGTGGCGATGCAGGCGACTCTCGGCGTCGATCCGGCGGGCCGGTGGTAGATGCCCTGGCAGGGATGGCTGCCATGGCCGGCCACCGCGGCGGTGGCTGACGTGGCCGTGACCCATTCCCGTTCGATGGTACGCATCGCCAGAGTCTGCTCAGGTCGTGACCGGACCGACCCAGACCTGTTGCGCGTTGACGAACTCGTGGATGCCGTGGGGACCGAGTTC